>CAZDGY010000006.1:0-28108 GCA_964504685.1 uncultured Kofleriaceae bacterium
CGCCGATGGTGCCGCGGTGTCGCTCGTCGACCTCGACAGCGGCAAGACACTCGCGCAGACCGAGCTCGATCACGAGCCGGCCGAGCTCGCAGTCGCCGGCGACGCGAGCTGGATCGCCGCCGCGCGCGCAGACAAGCTCGCGCTGTGGAACCCGACGACGAACGAAGTGCGTAGCGTCGCGACCGGCAAGAACGTCGTGACGTTGCTAGACGCGTCGGCCGATGGCGCGCACGTCGTCAGCTGCGGGATGCAGGAACGCGACCTGTGGCTGTTCGACGTCGCGAACGCGACCGGCCGCCGGCTGTCGACCGACGAGCGCTGTGCTCGCCAAGCGTCGGGCTACTCGCCCGATGGGAAGCTGTACATGTCGGGCGCGCTCGGTGGCGAGCTGCGCTTGCACCTGTTGCCGGACGGTCAGACCCGCCTGCTGCTCGGTCACCAAGAGGTGATCACCGATGCGGCGTTCTCGGCCGATGGTCGCTACATCGCGTCGGCGAGCAGCGATCATATGGTGCGGCTGTGGAAATGGACCGAGGGCGATGTCCGCGTGCTGTACGGCACCACGTCGCCCGATCGCGCCGCAGCGACCGGCCGGATGCTCGTCGATGAGCCGAACCACCAGCTGTCGACGCTCGACATCCGCACCGGCAAGCGCGAGCCGGTCCGCGATATGCCGGAGCGTGTCTACGATACGTCGCTGAGCCGCGACGGGCGGGTCGCGACCCTTCTGCTCGAGGATCACACCGTCACCCGACTCGAGCTCGACACCGGCGCGCGCCGCACGCTGCCTTTTCCCGAGCTGTGGGTAACGCCTGGCATCGCGCCATCGGCGGCTTCGGGCAACGGCGACCGGGTCGCACAGATCGATCCGCGCGGGGTCGTACGCATGCTCGATTTCGCCACCGGCGAGACGCGCGAGCTCGCCCGGCTCGGCGACTCCAGCTTCGCGGTCGCCTTCTCCGACGACGGCAACCAGCTCGCATTTGGCAGCCGAGACGGCACGCTGCATGTCGTCGACGTCAACACCGGTGCCGAACGGGTCAGCTTGCAGGTCCAAGGCAACGTTTGGATGCTGTCGTTCTCGGCCGATGGAGCTCGGGTCGGGGCGGCGTGCGGCGACAGCATCGTCCGCGTGATCGATATCGCGACCGGCAAGGTCCACGAGCTCGCCGGCCACGTCGGGTCAGCCGGCGGGGTCGACTTGAACGCAGATGGCAGCGAGATCGTCTCGTCTGGAGTCGACGGCACGGTCCGGCTGTGGAAGCTCGACTCCGGCATCGGGTTGATCGTCCATCGCGAGCCGTTCCCGGTCACCGCGGTGCAATTCATTCCGGGCACGTCGCTCGTGCTCGAACGCGGCCACGATGCGCGAGCGTATCGCCTGTGGGACACGCGGGTGCTCCCGCCGTTGACCGCCGATCGCGAAACGCTCGCGCGGTGGATCGCCGGTGCTACGACTGCGGTCGTCGACGAAAACGGCGCGCTCGCGACGCCGTAACTAGCGACGCAGGCCGAGTCGCTTCATCCAGCGCCGGATCTGCGTGCGATCCTTGCCGAGCTCGCGTGCGACGGTGGCGAGGTTGCCGCCGTGGCGCTCGATCGAGGCCGCGAGCTGGTCGCGGAGCGCCCGATCGGCGGGCGTCAGTGCCGCTTCGTCGACGACCTGCTCGGCGGCGAACACCGAGTGCATCGCCGCGGGGAGATCCGCCAGCTCGATCCGTTCGCGCGGCAGCGCAGTCGACGAGCCGAGCGCGCGCTCGAGCTCGCGGATGTTGAGCGGCCACTCGTACGCGTAGAGCGCGGCGATCGCATCGATCGAGAACGCGACGCGACGCGAGCGCTGCACCCGACCGAGCAACGCGGCGACGACGAGGGACAGATCCTCGCGCCGATCACGCAGCGGCGGCATCTTGAACTGAAAGCCGAGCAAACGCGCACGCACGTCGGCGCGGAACCGACCTGCGGCGACTGCGGCATCGAGATCTTGATGGGTCGCGGTGACGACGCGCAGATCGACGCGGATCGGGCGATCGCCGCCGACCGGCGTGACCTCACCCTCCTGCAACACGCGCAGCAACGCAGCTTGCGACACCGGGGGCAGCTCGGCGATCTCGTCGAGGAACAGCGTCCCGCGATCTGCGGATCGGACCAGGCCTGGCCGATCCTCGGTGGCGCCGGTGAACGCGCCCTTGCGGTGGCCGAACAGCTCGGCTTCGAGCAGCGTGCTGGGAATTCCGCCGCAGTTGACCGCCACGAACGCGCCCGGGCGCTCCGACAACGCGTGCACGCTGCGCGCGATCAGCTCTTTGCCCGTGCCGGTCTCGCCGGTGACTTCGATCGCGACACCGGTCTTTGCCGCGATCGACAAGTCCGCGAAGCTCGCCGCGAGCGTCGGCGAGATCGTCTGCAGACCGGGCAACGTGGCCGCGGGTGGTGTGGTGACGTTCGGCGCTTCGCCGCCGGTCGCGCGATAGACGAGCGCGGTATGGCCGACGATGATCACGTCGCCGTCGTCGAGCTCTTGTGTCTTGATCCGCCGGCCGCTCGACCACGAGCCGTTCTTCGAGCTCAGATCCTGAAACGTCCAGGTCGTGCCGCTGCACGTCAGCCGCGCGTGGCCTTGCGAGAGTCGCGCGTCGGCGAGCGCGACCACCGCGACCTCGGCATCGTCGACTCGATCGTAGGTAATGCGGCGCGCGTCGGCGCGGCGGATCTCGACGCGATCGAGCCCGGTCAAGCTGATTCGTACCGGCGGCGTCTCGGGAGCATCTGCGTTCAACCCCACGTAGAGCGCCGGTTGCTCGCGCCGGGTCCGCGGGCTCGCTATCACCGCGCTGAGCGTGTCCGACATGCGCGACAGCTTAATCGATGTCCCGAGACACCGCGTGACCCAGCGCGCGCAACGCACGGCTAGGGTGCGCGTGGCACGAGCATTGCCTAGGGGGCGGGTATGTCGGACGTACGCGAACCGCCTAACCGAGCGAGCATTCGTACGCTGCGCGCTGCGCTAGAGCGGTCCTCATCGCTGGCCGACCGGCTCGAGCTGTTGCCTACGCTCGTCGCGACCGCCGAAACGATCGCCTCGAGCCACGGCAAGCCGATCGGCGCGACCGCGTATATGTCGCCGGAACAGGCGCGGGGCGACGCGCTCGACGAACGTAGCGATGTTTATGCCCTAGGCGCCCTGCTCTACCACCTGTTGATGGGCGAGCCGCCGGATCCCAAAGTGCATCTCGCCGACGAGCGCGCGCCGCGCGAGCTGATCAGCATCGCGCACAAGGCGATGGCTCGCGGCCCGGCATGGCGCTACGAGAATGCCGACGAGCTGGTCGCCGAGCTCCGCCGCTATCAGAACGGTCGAGACGTAACCGCGCACGCTTACTCGCGAACCGAGCTCGTGCGTCGCTGGTTGCGCCGACATCGCCTGATCGCGATCGCGATCGCGGTGGCGATCGGCGCGCTCGCGACCGCGCTGCTCGCGTTCTGAGCTGTCCCGGGACACTCGGTTCGCGCGGGTGCTCGCAGCGGTTTCGCGGAGTTCGGCGCGGCACGGCGCGTGCTCTTTGTTGCAAATCATGGAAGCCATCTCACCGCGCATTCGCTCGTCCCTGTTCCTGTCTCTCTGTCTCGGTCTCGGCCTCGCGGCTTGCGGCGGTATGAGCCAGCAAAGCCCGCCCGACGGCGGCTCCAATCACGAGCAAACCTGCCATAGCGGTAGCAACGCGTGTGACACGTGCGGCGACGAGTTCTGCTGTCCCGAATTGCAAGCGTGTGCGGACAACGCCTCGTGCGAGTCGGCGATCGACTGCGCGGTCGGCTGCGGTAGCGATACGGCCTGCCTCAACAACTGTTCGGCCGAGTACTCCTCGGGCGTCGAAGACGCGAACGCGCTGTCGAGCTGCGTCAACTCTTTCTGCAGCGAAGCGTGTGCGCCCCCGGCGTTCAGCCCGGTCGGCACGTGGAGCATCGATGTCGCCTTCTCCGCGACGAGTTGTGGCGGCCCGTCCAACCTCGTGGTCGAGACCCTGACGTTCTCGCAGGCCGCCAATGGCTACAACGTGGTCTCCGGCAACGCCACGATCACCGGAACGACGTCGTGCACGGCCTCGGGATGCGCGGTCTCGCTCGTGATGGACTTCGTCGTGAACAGCACCTCGTATCAGCAGACGCTGAACCTCACGCTCAGCTCGAACGGCTCGGTCACTGGATCTAGCTACGAGACGTGGAGCTCGTGCTCTGCCACGGCCACGGTCACGGGCGCGAAGGAGTAGCGGCGCGCGCTTCCTTCAGCCGCTGGTCCAACACTACGAGGTCCTGCTGCACGAAGTTTGGCGACAGCTTGCCGTCGGTGGCGAGCTGGTGCAGCGTAGCGAGCGTCGTCGTCATCAGCGCGAGGCCGTCGGCGCGTTTTGCTTCTTGTCCCGCCATCACCTCGCCGACCGAGAACTTCGTCGATAGCACGTTGACCACGAGCCGCGGATTATCGGGATCGCGGCGCAACATGTCTTCGTCGATCGCGAGCCGCGCGCGGTAGCTGGCTTCCGACTTGACCCACTCGCTGCGCAGGCGAAACGCGTCACCGAGATACTCTTCGATCGAAGCGACGCTCAACGCGTACTGCGTATTCGTCGGCGAAGCGGCGCTCGCGGGCTGCGCGAGCTCGAGAGCACGCTGCAACACGGGCAGCGCTGCCGCCGGGTCTTGTGCGTCGAGCAGGTAGCCGGCGCGATGGCACAAGAAGTCGGCGAGGTCGATCGCGCGAGACAGGTTCGTCTGGTCGCGCGCCGCGATCGCCTCGGTCACGGCGACCGCCTTCAGCATCTTCTTGGCGGCTTCGGCCGCGTGACCGCGCGCCGATTCGAGCTCGGCGAAGCGCTGGTAACCGACGGCAAGGCTGCGCGCCCACTCTGCGTTGTCGGGGTCGCGGCTGACGAGCGGCTCGGCGGCAGCGACGAGCGCATCGGCGTCGAGCTTGGCATCCGCGAGCTTCTCCGCCGACAGCGCGAGCTCGAAGAGCTTGTCCCAGCTGATCACGATGCCGTGGCGAACGTCGAGGTCGCCCGGGTCGTCGCGCGCGACGTCCTGGCGTAACGCGAGCGCGCTGCGCGCCGCTAGCTCGGCGGCGGCCCAGTTGTTGCGGCCCGACTCCGCGTCGCTGTCGCGGTCGTAGCACTTCGCGAGCTCGAGACGCGCCGCACGACGCTGGGTCGGATCGTCGACGACCGAGCGAGCGGCGTCGAAGCAGTGCGTGAGCTGAGCGAGCGCATCGTCGAGCTTGCCGCGCAAGAACGCGGCGGTGGACAGCCGGCGATGAACGATCGCGAGCAGGATCGCGACGCTCGCGTGATCTGGAATCGCCTCGAGCGCAGCGCGTGCACGCTCGAGCAGCGCTTCGGCCTCGTCGACCTTGCCGGCCTCGAGCAGCGACGCCGCGTATTCGTTCTGCGCGCGGGCGAGCGCAATCGCAGCCTCCTTATCGCGCACCGCGAGCGGCGTCGCGCGTTCGATCGCCTGCTCGTACGACCGGTTCGATGCTTGGGAATCGCCCGCGGCGTACAACACGTCGCCGAGCACCTGGAGCGCGGAGATCCGGCGCAACACTTCGTCGCGGTCGAGGGTCTCGGCGCGCGCCGCGAGCGAGTTGTAGTAACCGTCGACGTGTTTCGCCACGCCTTGCATCACGTCGAGCCGACCGACGCGCTCGAGCTGCGGCTTGAGCTCGGTGAGCATGAACGACACCAGGCCCTCGGCACCACCGCGCTCGGTGTCGGCGCGCGTCCGCTCGGTCTCGGCGCGCGTGCGCTGGGCTTCTGCGTCGCGGCGCGCCACTTGGGCGCTATCACGTTCGTCGACGATCCGCGCGATCGACACGCCGGATAGCACCGCGATCGCGATCGTCGCGACCGCGATGACGGCGACGACGGTGCGATGCTTCGCGATGAACCGCCACACCCGCTGCAGCAGCGTGTAGCGCCGCGCGCCGACGAGCTGACCGGTTTGAAATCGCCGCAGATCGTGCGCGAGCTCGCGCGCGTCGCGATAGCGGTTGTCCGGCACACGCGACATCGCCTTGCCGACGATCGCCGCGAGATCGCGCGGCGTCTCGGGGACGACGTCCGACAGCAACCGCGGTCGCTGGTCGATCACGCGGTCGATGATGATATCGGCGCTGTCGCCGTCGAACGGCGGGCGACCGGCGAGCACGCTGTACAACATCGCGCCGATCGCATAGACGTCGGCGCGCTCGTCGACGCGATCGCCGCGCGCTTGCTCGGGCGGCATGTACGCCGGCGTGCCCACGACCGCGCCGTACGCGGTCTCGCCCTTCGCGCCGCGGACCTGCGGCAGCGGCGTGTCGTTCGCGGGGCTCGCGCGCAGATCCTTCGCGAGCCCCCAATCGATCACGACGGTCTCGCCGAATTCGCCGACGAGCACGTTCGCCGGCTTCAGGTCGCGATGGATCACGCCGCGCGAATGCGCGTACGCGAGTGCCTCGGCGACCGCGATCACGTGAGGCACGAGCGCCAGTCGATCGGTCGTAGTGGTCGCGTCGCGCACGACCGCATCGAGCGCACGACCGCTGACCAGCTCCATCGCGTAGAACGGCTCGCCATCGCGCCACGTGCCCGCTTCGTGAACGGTGACGATCGACGGATGCTGCAGCGTCGCCGTGATCCGCACCTCGCGCTCGAACCGCGCGGCGAGCTCGGGCGAAGGCTTGATCAGCTCTTTGATCGCGACGTCGCGACCCAGCCGGCGATCGCGCGCGCGCAACACCCGACCCATCCCGCCTTGCGCGACCGTTCCGGCGATCACGTAATTCCCCGGCGCGACCTCGCGCAGCGACTCGAAGTCCGGGTTCGCCGCGATCGGCCCCGCGAGCGTCTCGTCGAAGCTGACGCGATCGTCCGGCGAGCTGTTGCCGTCTATCGTCGGCTCATCCTTGCCACGCCGCTCCACGTTTGCGATGCAACCGTATGTAATGACCGAAGTCAATTACGCGAGGTCCGGGGCGCCGGATGTTGTCCCGGGACATGGCCGGCGCTGCTCAATCAGCGAGGAACCGCGATAGGGTTGGCATCTCTGTTGCTGAACAAGCCATCCATGACCATCCGCGCGTTGATCGCACTCGCTGTCCTGTCGGTGCCCGCCGCGGCGCGGGCCGACGCACCGCCGCCGATTCCGCCGCCTGTCTTTGTCACGCCCGAGGTAGTCACCCCGCCGCCCCCGGCCGCCGTCACCCCGCCCGCCGCCGTCGCGCCGGCCGCGCAGCCCGAGTCCACCGCGCCGGTTGCCCAGGTCTCCGAGGTCGCAGAGCCCGCGCGGGTCTCGAAGGGTCTGTTCATGTCGCTCGGCTTCGCTTACCTGCCGGGAGGTATCGATGGCCCGAGCGATGCGGCCGCAGTCGTCACGCAGGTCGGCTGGCGGATCCGCGCGAACCGGATCGAGCTGCGGTTCTCCGGTGCCCTCGTGTACGAGGAGACCTCTTACCAGAACTCGTTTAACGGGTTAGGGGTCGCGCAGTTCTTCGACTACGCCGGTGACGTCTACAGCTTCGGCGCCGGCGTAGGTCTCGGCGTCGGCAGCTTCACCCCGATGGACGGCAAGAACGCCGACAACGGCACGAGCGCCGAGCTGTTGCTGCTCGCGACCCCCGCGGCGTTGCACGTCGGGCCCGGGCACCACATCGAGCTCGGCGTCGACGTCGGAGTGGTGTACCTCGTCGCGTTCGACGAGGTCGATCCGTTCTTCCAGTTCCGCGGCGGCTACGCCTTCTAACTCGCCAGCGTGCGCGCCAGCTCGTCGGCGGTTGGCCGCTTGGCGGGGTCGAGATCGAGGCAGCGCATGATCGAAGCAGCGACGGCGTCCGGCTTGCCGGCGAGTGGTGCCGGCGTCGCGATCGTGCGCCCGGCCAGCCGGTCGATGACCGGCGCAACATGAAACGCTGCGCGACCGCTGACCATCTCGTACGCGAGCACGCCGAATGCGAAGAGGTCACTCGACGATCGCGCGTCTTGCACGCCGGTCGCGAGCTCGGGAGCGATGTAACCGGGCGTGCCGAGCACGTCGCCGGCCTGGGTCAGCGCTGCTTGTCGCGGTGACTCGGTCGGATCGAGGGCGAGGTTGCTGATCGACAGCGTGCGTTCCGTCGTGCGCGCGCGCGGCGAAGCAAGCCCGAAATCGGCGATGCGGGCGACGCCGCGATCGAGCAGCACGTTGCCGGGCTTGAGATCGCGGTGAACGATGCCGCGTTCGTGCAACGCGGACAGTCCCGCCGCGATCTGTGCGAGCCGTGGCTGCGCCCACGCGAGGTCGCCGAAGCGTTTGCGCTCGGCCTCGAGCGAACCGCCGGCGATCACTGGCATGACCAGGAATAGCCGGCCATCCGCGAGCCCGACATCGACCACCGGCACGAGGTTCGGGTGATGGAGCTCCGAGGCGATCTGCGCCTCGCGCGCGAACCGTGCCATCACCTGCGCCGAGTCGTCGCGATCGCGCAGCGTCTTGAGCGCGAATCGCTCGCGATCGCTGACGCGCTCGACTTCGTAGACCGTACCCATGCCGCCGGCGCCGAGTCGCCGCAACACGCGATATCGCCCGTCGACGACCCAGTCGACCGCGATCGGGTCGGCGGCGCGATCGGCGATCTGCGCGAGCGCGTCCGCGAGCTCGCGCGATCGCTCGGCGACCTGGTGTTGCAGCTCGACCGCAGTTCGTTCGAGCGCACGGCTGCGCGCGACATGCTGCCGAGCGAGCGTGAGCGATTGCGCGATCCCCCAGACAGGGATGCACAACAGCTCGACGTGCCACGCGCCGAACGGCAACGCGCCATTGATCACCACGCCCAATCCACCGAGCACGAACCCCACCGAGGCGACGAGCATCGCACCGAGAATGACGGTTGCGTCGAATCGCTTTTCGCCGCCGCGTGAGATCCGCGCCAACTTCGGACCGAAATGGATGATCAACGGCAGCTGAGCACCGATCAGGAAGACGCTTGCAGCAGACCCGAGCGGGAAAAACAGCGGCCCCAAGGCGCCGAGCGCGCCGCCGACGGCGTATATCAGCGCGATCTTGCGCGGGTAAGGCCCGAGCTCGAAGCTGAGCCGGAGAAATGCGATCAGCGCTAGGCCGCCGGTCGCGCTCGCGAGTGACGTGACGAAGGTCGAGAACGATCCGAACACCGAATCGAGCACGCCGAGCCCCCACAGCGGGATCGTGAGCGAGCTGAACGCTCCAAGCGCGAACGCGCCATCTGCCTTGCGCCGGCGATCGAGCAAGTACAGCGCGCCGTAGACCAGGCCGAGCGTGAGGATCATGACCACGTCGGCGAGGCCGGCGTGGCGATTGAACGCGGCGACGGCATGGCTCGCCGAGCTGACCGTCATCCGCGGCGCGGCACCGAGGCCCACGAGCGCCGACGAGTTGTCTTGGTGCGCCGCGAGCGCGAGCGCTAGCGCCGGTCGGTCGGTCAGGGCCGCCGGCACCGAGAAGCTGTGCTCGCCGACCCCCGTGTCGCCGGTATCGACCAGCGCGTGGCCATCCGCGCTGAGCGCGAGCGCGCCGTGATAGCAGTCGAACACGATCGTCAGATCGCGCCCGCGCTCACTCGGTTCGAGCGCGACGTCGGCGCGCAGCACGAAGTCGAGCTCGCGCAGCGGCAGCGCGCGCCCCACCAGCACGCCCGGCAAGTGAACGTCGCCGCCGCCATCGAGCTTCCAATTGCGGAGCGGACGACCGTCGACCGAACAGCCGACGAGCGCGAGCACGAGGCACGCGATCGTCGCGCCGCAACGCCAAACGTTCCACCCAGCCATCGCTCCGCTACGATAATCGAATTACTGTCTCGCCATGCGCTGGACCCTCGTCGTCTCGCTGCTCTCCGCGTCCGCGTGGGCGGAACCCAATCAGCAAGCACTCGACCTGCTCGCGAAGGGCCGTGCGGCCGAAGCGAAGGGCAAGCACGCCGATGCCGCGGTCGCGCTCGAAGCTGCGGCGAAGCTCACGCCAGACGATCCGGCCGTGCTCGCCGAGCTGGGCTGGGTCGACTTCGAGCTCAAGGATCTGACCGGCGCCGAGATGAACACTCGCGGTGCGGTCGGCCGGTTAGCGTTCGTCGCCGACGATCTATTTCGCAACGACAAGACGAACGCGCTGCGCGGCGCGGCACTCTACAACCTCGGCCAGATCCTCGAAGCGCGCGGCAACAAGCCCGGCGCGATCGTCGCCTACGCCGACTCGCTGAAGGCGCGACCGAACCCGGTGGTGGCAGCTCGGTTGCGCACGCTCGACCCCGCGGCGGCCGATACGAGTGATCAGCTACGGCCGGCGGCGATGCAGGGTCCATTCGCCTCGGTCGACGAGTTCTGCAAGAAGGTCGCGGCGCCGAACAGCTCGATCGGCGGCGACGACGCCGACTGTCGATGCGGTCAGGCGCTCGCGAACGAGGGCGCGAAGAAGCTCTCGCCCGGGTTCGAGCAGATCGCGGTGTTCCCGCGCCACGGCTGCGCCGACGGCGTCGATCAAGAGCTCGACATCGCGATCGAGCATGGCGGCAAATGGTTCATCACCGCGACCGATACCGGCGCGGTGAACGACGGCAGTGGGCACTGCGGGCAAGCCGACTGGCACTTCGCCGGCGTCACCTTCCAGCCGCTGGCGAGCGGCACCGCGATCGCGCGCGTCGAGTACACGTCGCAAGGCTCGTGCTCCCACCTCGCCAACGAATGGGGCTGGGACAACCGCTTGGTCGTCGCGATCGGCATCGGCCCGTCCGGCCAACCGTCCGCGACGCCGTCGATCCCGGAGAAGCTCGTCGATACCGACGGCGGGAACACGGCGCGCAAGCCGCAGGTCACCGAGACGCTCGCGTGGGCCAAGGACGGATCGCTCGTGATCACGGGCAACGTCGCGAAGGCCGCATTCGTGGTCGGAGGTGACGTGCGCGGCACGCACCACCTCGTGTTTCCCTAAGGCTTGTAGATCGCGGTGCCCGGCGGCTCTTTGGCGAGCGAAGCGCGCGTCGCCTCGACCCGGCCGAGGAACGCTAAGAAGTTCTCGCCGAGGATCTTCTTGACCTGCGCATCGCTGTGACCGCGCCGCAACAGCTCCTCGGTCAGCTTCGGCAGCATCGAGACGTCGTCGAGCCCGTTCGGCGGATCGGGGATGCCGTCGAAGTCGGTACCGATGCCGACCGCATCTTCGCCGGCGATCTGCATGACGTGCTCGATGTGATCGACGACCTTCGTCCAGTCCGCGCGCGGCGGCGGCCCCAGCTTCTCCATCAGTGCGCGAAACTCCTTGAACAGCTTCGCCGGCTCTTTCGCGTATTTCGTCTTGAGCTCGAGATAAGCCGGCTTGACCTTCGCGAGCCTGGCTTGGAATTCGTCCCACACCTTCTGATCGAGGAACGTCGATGCAACGTTGATCATGACGACCCCACCCTTGGCCGCGATCCGCTTGATCTGATCATCGGTGAGGTTGCGCGGCATGTTCGACAGTGCCCGACACGACGAGTGCGACGCGAGCACGGGCGCGCGCGAGACCGCGAGCACCGCGTCGACCGTCTCATCTGAGGTGTGCGAGATGTCGACGATCATGCCGAGGCGGTTCATCTCCTTGACGACCTCGCGGCCGAAGTCGGTGAGGCCTTTGTGCACGACATACGACTTGGGATCGAAGTCGGGCAGCATGTAGAACCCCGACGAGTCGGCCCAATGGTTCGTGTTGACATGGGTCAACGTCATGTAACGCACGCCGGCCCGATACATCTCGCGCAGCACTGCGAGCGAGTCCTCGATCGCGTGACCACCTTCGATGCCCATCAGTACGGCCACCTTGCCGGCCTTCTTCGCTGCTCGAATGTCGTCGACCGTCGTCGCGAGCACCATGTCCTGCGGATGATCGGCGACGACTCGACGCGTGAGGTCGATCAGCTCGAGCGCTCGGCGAGCCGCGCCGTGGTCCGCGAACGTCGGCGACACGAAGATCGAGAAGAACGGCGCGGTCAGCCCGCCTTCCTTCGCGCGCGGCAAGTCGAAGTGCGGCGTCGCGCCACGCGTCGCGACGTCGGCCCACTTGTCCGACAGCGCATCGGGCACGTCTTCGTGGGTGTCGACGACGATCGCCGCTTGATGCAGCTTCTTGGCGCGAGCGGCGAGATCGTCTGCGTGAGCGGTGGCGGCGAGACAAGCAAGCGCGCAGGCAATTCGGAGCATCGGCGGCAGCGTAGCAGGGCTGAAACAACTATGCCGTTGCGCCCGCTCGTAGCAATGGCGGATGGTCGACCGCCACTATGATCAAGCTCGCGATCGCGTTCACCCTCACCCTTTTGTTCGGCTGCATGACGAAGTTGCCGGCCGCCGCGGAGTGCACCGAGTCATCGGCGTGCGACACCGGGCTCAGCTGCCTCGACGTCGCTCAGTTCAGCGGCGGGTCGTGCACGGTCGTCGGCAAGGAGTGCACGATCGTGTGCACCGGCGACGGCGATTGCGCATCGCTCGGCTCGAACTTCAAGTGCTTCGCCGGCTGCGGCTCCGACATGACGTGCAGCGAGACCGCGACTCCCTGATCCGATCGTCACAGCCTCGCTGCGAGGCCCGCGGTCGGCGTGATGCCCGAGTCTTGGTCATCCGTCCCGATCGTCACGCCGAGCTCGACGGCGAGCCGGCGGCCGCCGAGTCGACCGCCGACGAACATCATGCTCTCGATCGTTCCGTCGCCAGGGTTCGGCATCGCCATCACCTCGACCACGCCGTGCCAATGGCCGCTGCCCGCGATCACGCTCGCCGCTCCGAGCCACATCGTGTTGCTCGTCAGGTACGGGCCGTTGACCGCCGCGACGTTGCCGGCGACGCTCGCGAGCACGTGGCAGCCCGCGTCGATGCACGCGCTGCCGATCACGCCGACCGAGAACACGTCGGTGACATCGCTGATCTGGGCTGGATTGCCCTGGGGCACCGGCATATCGAGGCCGCCGGGTGCGACCTGGTTCGCGATCACGACCCTCCGCACCGAGCCTTCGAGCGCTAGCTGCCAGCGCGCGCCGCGAGCGAGCACTTGCTTGACGCCGATCGCCTGCGTCGCAACCGCGCCACCTCCCGCTTCGAGCCAGACTTCGGTGGTGCGACCAACGCCGATCGACGCGTCGACCACACCGACGCCAAGGATGTAGCGCGACGAGACTTCGACCGTGCCCGATGGAACGGTCAGCGCGGTGCCGAGCGCGATCGCGCGTTCTGCGAGCGGTTGCTCGGCCGCGACCGCGATCGGGTCTGGCGCGGCGACCGCTGGAGGCGCGACCGGGGTCTCGTTGACCGGGGTCTCACCTGGCGGTTCAGCGTATGCAGCCGACGACGCGAACCCGAGGACCCCACAGAGAACGGCGCGCATGCCTGCTATCCGAGCAAGTCGCGTGCTCGCGCAGGTCCGCGAAATCGTGTTGCTCGGATCCAGTTCTCTGTCGTCAGCCTCAGAAAATCGTGCCCCGCAACATGCGAACATGGCCGGGTGCGGTGTGCCCTCTTGCAAGCGGCGTCGGGCGCGATTCGCACGCACTAACTCGCCGTGACCACCGACACGACGCCATCCGAACACCACGACCGCATCGTCGGTTGGCTCAAGAACGGCCTGACGGTCGCGATGTTCGGGGTGATGTTCTTTGCGATCAATCGGTTGCTCCGCGCGTACAGCTACGCCGAGATCGTCGCCGCTCTGACGCGGATCTCGCCCGCGTTGATCGTCACCGCGATCGGAGTGCTCGCCATCCAGCACGGCTTCCTCGTCATCCGCGAGTGGCTCGCGGTGGGATACGCCGGCAAGTCCGACGTCGGGCTCGGCCGAATCGCGTTGGCGTCGGTCGTGACTCGCTCGCTCGGCTCGCTCGGGTTCGCATCGATCACCGGCGTCGGCTTGCGGCTGCACATCTATTCCGGGTGGGGCCTGACCTCGAGCGATGTCGCCGAGATCTCGATCTACGACAACACGGTATTCCTCGTCGGGATCGCGTCGCAGTTCGCGCTGACGTTCACCGCATTGCCGATTCCAGCGACGCTGGAGCACTCACTCGGAGTGGTTGGCGTCCGGCTGATCGGCGCGCTCGCGATCTTGCTCGTCGGCGCTTACGTCTTGTGGTCGCGGCGCGGTCACGAGATCCACATCCGCAAGTTCGTGATCCCGGTCCCGAACGGCAAGCAGCTCGTCGGCCAGATCCTGCTGCCGATCGTCGATCTCGCGTTGACCGCGCTCATCGTCGAGCTCTGCCTGCCGGGCGGACTCGAGTTGACCTACTTCGACGTGATGATCGCGTGCGTCGTCGCGAGCATCGCGAGCTCGATCACTCAGGTTCCCGCGGGCGTCGGCGTCCTCGAAGGCACGATGCTGTTATTCGTCGGCAAGCCCGACCTCGCGCCATCGGTGATCGCGGGACTGTTCGTGTGGCGGCTGATCACGAATCTGTTGCCGATCGCGGTCGGCGCGATCTCGCTCGTCGTTATAGAGGTGCGACGCCGTCCGTCGGTGGCTCGCCCGCCGTTCCACGCCGAGGCGACCGCGACGATGCTCGCCGCTCTGACATTCGTCGCCGGTGCGGTCGTGATGATCGTCTCGGCGTCGCCGTTGGGCGATCGGCTCGGCAATCTTGGCCAAGTGCTCGCGGTCGCCGCCGGTAGCGGCATGTTGTTCGTCGCGCGCGGCTTGCAGCGTCGGACGCGGCTGTCGTGGTGGATCACTCTCGGCTTGCTCGCGATACGCGTGGCGGTCGGGCTCGCAGTCCAGCCCGCGCTCTACGTGATCATCGTGCTCGTCGTGGTCGGCACGCTGCTCGTGCTCAGCCGCTCGGTGTTTACCGCCGAAACGCACTTTCTCGATGCTTCGCCGCGGTGGTGGATCGCATCGGCGACCGTATTGGTCGTGACGATCTGGATCGCGTTCGTCGCGAGCGGCCGGGTGATCACGCCCTGGATCGACGCCGAGGTCGTCGGGATCGTCGGTGTCGCTGCGCTAGCGATCGCGAGCGCGGTGGCCAGCTTCGTGCATCATGACCGCAAGCGCTAGTCGTCAGACTTCCGCGGCGCGGGGTAGAGCTCGAGCCCGAGATACTTCGCGAAGAACGAGAGCAGCTCGGTGTCTTGCTCGAGCTGTTGCGACTTGAGGCCGCCGCCGCCGTGACCTGACTCGGTCTCGACCCGCACCAAGATCGGCGCAGGTCCGGCTTGGGCAGCCTGCAGCGCCGCGCCGAACTTGTACGAGTGGAGCGGTGCGACACGGACATCGTGATCGGAGGTCACGACGAACATCGCGGGATAGTAGATGCCGGCGCGCACCCGGTGCAGCGGCGAAAGTTTCTTCAAGTACGCGGCTTCGGCCGGAACATCAGGGTGACCGAGATCCGCTTGCCAGCCTGCGCCTTGGCCGAACAAGTGGAACCGCAAGAGATCGAGCACGCCGGCGATCGGCGCGACCGCACCGAACAGATCGGGTCGCTGCACGACGACCGCGCCGACCAGCAGCCCGCCGCCAGAGGTGCCGTAGGCGCCGAGATGCGCCGCCGACGTCCAGTGATGCGCGATCAGCCATTCCGCTGCCGCGATGAAGTCGTCGATCTTGACCTGCTCGTGCTCGCGCCACGCTGCGTGATGCCAGGCATCGCCGTATTCGCCGCCGCCGCGCACGTTGACCGTGACCGCGACGCCACCACTCTCGAGCCACGCAATGACTTTGGGATCGAACCCGGGCGTTAGCGAAATGCCGCCGAACCCATAACCATCCATCACGGTCGGATGCGTTCCATCGAGCGCGATCCCCCGCTTCGCGGTGATGAACATCGGTACCTTCGTGCCGTCGATGCTCTCGAAGAACACCTGCCGGGTCTCAAACGCGGATTCGTCGAACCCCGGCGGCGTACGGCGCCAAGGCGTGCTCTTGCCGGTCGCGAGGTCGAGGTGAAACGTCGCGCCGCGTGTCGTGAAGCTCGTGTAGTAGTAGAACGCGTCGTTGTCGCCGGGCCGGCCGGTGAGCGCGTAGACCGCGCCGAGACCGGGCAGCGCGATGTCGTGCAGCTTCGCGCCGTTTGGATCGTAGGCGGTGAGTGCCGAGTGCGCGTCGCGCAACTCGACCACGACGAGCTCGCCGCCGATCAGCTCGGCGGAATCGATCGCATGCGTGCCCTCCGGCACGATGTCGCGCCACGTACCAGGCGCGGCAACATCGACCATCGCGATCTTCTTGTTCGGCGCGTGCGCGTTGGTCTCGAAGTAGAGCTGCGAGCCTAGGTTGCCGACGAACACGTACTCCGCGGAGTAGTCGGGCACGAGCGGCACGATCGCAGACCCGGGCGCGCCGAGATCTTGAACCGCGACTTGCTCGAGGCTGCTATCGCCGACCTCTCCATCGCCGATCTCGATCACGAGGTACTTGCCGTCGAGCGTGACGTGCGGCTCGAACTGCCAGGTCGGCTGGTCGGTGCGCTCGTAGACGACGCGATCTTCGGTCACCGGCGTGCCGAGCTTGTGCAAGTACAGCTTGCAGTCGTGATCGGGCTCGGTGAGCTCCTTGCCCTTCGCCGGCTCCGGGAACCGACTGTAGTAGAGGCCGGTGTGATCGGCGGTGAACGCCGGTGTGTAGTACTTGATGTTTGCGAGCTCGTCGGCGAGATCCTTGCCGGTCGCGACGTCGCGCACGCGCCAGCGCGTCCAGTCGCCGCCGCCCGACGACAGGCCGTACGCGACCAACGCGCCGTCTTGGCTCGGGGTCCAGCCGGCGAGCTGCAAGCTGCCATCGCGCGCGAACTCGCTCGGATCTATCAGAGTCTTCGCATCGCCGTCGGTGCTCGCCGCGACTTGGATCGTCGGCTGATCGGCGTTCGCCTCGCGCCGCGTCCAGAAGTAGCGATCGCCGCGGTGGACCGGCGCGATCGACACCTCGTGGGTCAGCAGCTCGCCGAGCCGGCGGTGCAAAGCGTCCTTGCCCGACACGTCGGCGAGCGCAGCGGTGGTCAGCTTGTTCTGGGCGGCGACCCACGCCTGGGTCTGCGGCGAGGCCATGTCCTCGAGCCAGCGATATGGATCGTCGGCGAGCTCGCCCCGAGGCGCCGGCGGATACGCCGGGTGACTGACGCCGCCGGAACAACCGATGAGGATGGCGAACCAAGCCGCGCGCATGCGCGCACGATACCCGGGTTATTGCAGCGCGTCCGCCACGTCTCTTGCAAACACCTTGGACAGGACGGTTAGGTCGCCTACGAAGTATCCGTGGCCAGCGCCGGAGTCGGAGATCTTCGTCAGGAACGCCTTGTCCGCACCGGCTACCCCTACCGTAGAGACCGTGACGTTCGCGGCCCGAAGCTTCGCGATCAGCTCCGGGATTCCTTCCGTGGGAGCCTCGCTGTCCGAGAACAACAGGACGTGCTTCGTGGCCGCCTTGCTGTCGGCGAGCGCGGCGAGCGCGGCGCTCAGCCCCGGCAGGAACGCCGTTCCACCACCCGCGTCGACCTTCGCGAGCAGCTGTGCGATCTGCTTGCGGTTGCTCGCGGCCTGCAGCGGGACCACGACCTTGGCCTCGCTATCGAGCGTGATGACCGCCACCTGATCGGTCGCATCGAGCACGTCGATCGCGGCGAGCGCTGCGCTCTTTGCTGCCTCCAGCTTTGTGCCTTGCATCGACCCGGACCGGTCGATCAGCAGGACGAGTGCAGCGGGCCGATGCTTCGAGGGAGCCGCTTCGCCAGCGACCGCGAGCGCGAGGATGGCGACGATCACGAGGGTACGCACCCCGCCAAGCCTAGCAGCCGGTGCGCACCGTGCGAGGCCGATCAAAGCGCCGGCGTCGCGGCGCAGCGACCAAGCCGACCGCGACCACGAGCACGAGGCCGTTGCCACCACCTCCCGCGGAGCATCCGGGGAGCTCGGTGCCCGGCGGGTCCGAATCGGAGATGGTGACCTGCACCATCGCCTGAACTTGGTGCGACGAGGCGTCGACCGCGGCGACCTGGACCGTCGTCGGGCCGGTCGCTGTGCGAGGCGCGGTGAACATGTACGGCGGCTTGGTCGCGGTCGCGAACAACACGCCGTCGAGGTACGCGCCGACCTCGGTCTCGCCGGTCGCGGTCAGCGCGATCGAGAAGCCCTCGCCTACCGTCGCGCCGTTTGCCGGCGAGGTGATCGCGATCGACAGACCGCCGGGCGGAGCCATGCCGCCGGCGAGCGCAGCCGCGTTCGGCGTGCCGTAGCCGGTCGGGCCATCCCAACCCACGGCCGCGTTGCACATGATCGAGCCGCACGCGCCGTTCGAGCCCGACGTGACGTCGTTGAACACGCTCGCGCTCTGCGCGACGTCCGCCGCGGTGGCCTGGCCGTTGCCGGTCGCCGCGAACATCGCAGCGGTCAGCGGCGACGCCGCGCTCGTTCCGCCGAACACGAGCCAGCCGCCGTTCGCTGCGTTGTAGATGCTCAACCCTGTCTGCGGATCGGCGACTGCCGAGATGTCGTTCGACGCGCGCTGGTTGCACGCGGTCGCGGTCTGATACGACGGCTTCGGGATCGAGAGGCTGCACGAGCTGCCGCCCGACGACCACGCGGTCTCCGTCCACCCGCGCGCGTTCGGCGCCGGCAATAGCGACGTTCCGCCGACCGCGATGACGTGCGCCGACGTGCTCGGGTACATCGGGCCCATGCCGCTATCGCCGTAGCCGTGGTCGCCGCCGGCGGCGAATTGCGCGATGCCGGGATGGTCGTAGTAGGTCTCGAGCGCGGTGATGTCGCCGGATTCGGCGCCGCCGAAGCTGTCGCTGATCGCGGTCGGGCGAAGCGCCGCCGCCGCATTTTGCGCGTCGAGCATGTCTTGCGGGTCATCGGCGGTCGCCTGGACGACGATGATCTTGCACGTCGGGCACGCGGCGCTGACCATGTCGACGTCGAGCGCGGTCTCGAGCGTCCAGTCATCACTCGGCGGGGGCGGAGCCGGCAGCGGCGACTTCTGGCCCTGCTCGTTGACGATCGTCAAGCAGCCGCTCGCGGTCGTACACGGGCCGAGCCCGAACGCCGAGCGATACGCGGCGAGGTCGCCTTCGAGCCCGGGATAGCCGTACGCATCGACGAGCGCGACGGTCGCGGCGTTCTGATGGTTCGGATCGATCTGATAGGCCGACCACAGATCGGATGGCATGAACCCAGACGGCGCGGCGTCGGCGTGAAGCTGGCCGTCGGGATCGACGAGCGCGTGAGCCAAGCAGCGCACCGGGCCGTTGCACACCGAGCCAGTTCGTCGGGCTCCGATGTCGGGGTCGAGCGCGACCCGCGCGTACGGAGCAGCGGCGCCAGTGGCAGACGCGAGCGCGATGGCGAAAGCAGCGGCGATGCGGTGAGCCAGCATGGGTCCTCCTCGGGTTGCGAAACCAGGAGGACCGGGCTCGGCGGCTTTCGCGCACTATTTCGCAACTCGCCGTTACTTATCGAGAAGCCGCTCGATACTCACGTCGATCCGGCTCCGGATCAGCCGCAGCACGCTCTCGACCTCGGTGCCCGAAATCCGCAACCGGTCGGCGAGCTGCTTGCGCGTCCCGGTCAGCAGCGACTCGCGCGCTTTCGCAAGCCAGCGAGCGGCGGTCGAGTGATGCACCTTGTAGAGGCCGCCGATCGACTCGACGCCGAGCCCGTCGATCACGTTGTAGCGGAGCAACGTGCGCTCGCGCGGCTCGAGCTCGTTGACCGCAGCGCTGAACGCGGCTGCGAATTCGTCGCGATACGTGGTCTTCAGCAGCTCGAGCTCGGGATCGTTGGCGGGCGACAGCGCGTCGAGCAGTTGGTCGTCGCCGGTCGAGACCTCGCGGCTATCGCGCTTGCACAGCCGCAACACTTCGCGCATCGCGATCACCCGGACCCAGCCGCGCAGATCGCCGCGCCCGGTATAGCTCGCGATCGCAGGCTGGCGATCGGGCTTGCCGACGAACAGCAGATCGCGCACGACTTGCCGCGCCTCATCGACGATGCCCGGCGCGGCGCGCAGCTTTGCGGCGGCGACCGTGATCTCGCGCATATAGCTCGCCTCGAATGCATCGAGCGCGACCGCATCGCCCGCGGCGCACGCACACGCGAGGTACAGGTCTTCGAGTGGTTGGGCGGCCCAGTCTGCGCCGGCGGCGATCCGCTGTTCGAAATAAGCGCGCAGCGCATCGGGCTCGACGACGACGCCCGGCCACGCGGCGTTTCCGCGGGCGAGCGCGACAGCATGCCGGTCGGCTTCGGCTTCGAGCATCGCGGGCCTCGCTCCACTGTCGCACAAGTGGCTTGTTGCATTGCGGCGACCCGTTGTTTCGTTGGTGACGCCGCTCGCCCGTCGTGCTTGCATCCGTGCCATGCGACTCGCCGCCGCCTTCGCACTCGCGACGGTGATCGCGCGCGCGGCCGCTGCAGTCGCGGGTGATGCGAGCGCACCGGCCGGCGATGCCGAGCCGATCCAACTCGCGTACTCGGCGCCCGACGGCTGCCCGGACGAAGGCGCATTCTTCGCGCAGCTGCAGCACCGCGCGCGTGCGATCCGCGTCGCCGAGCCGACCGCCCGATCGTTTCGCGTCGAGATCGCCGGCGATGGCGATGGCTTTCGCGGCCGGCTCGAAGTCAGTGCGGTCGATGGGGATACGACCGCGCGCGACGTGCACGGCGCGACCTGCGTCGAGACCGTGTCCGCATTGGCGCTGGTCAGCGCGCTCGCCATCGAAGAGCGCGCCGCGGTCGTTCGCGTCACGAAAGCCGAAGCGCGCCGAGTCGGACCATTGCACTTCGCGCTCGGCACTGGCGCCCAGGTCGACGGCGGCATCGCGCCCGCCGAGATCTTCTCGTTCGGCGCGTTCGCATCGCTGCGGCGGGCGAACGGCTGGCAACTCCGGCTCGGCTTCGCGCGCAGCGCGCGCAGCGACGTCACGATGCCCGAGGGCGATGCGAGCTTCCGTTGGACGATCGCGACGATCGACGCGTGCCCGCTGTCGTTCACGACCGGTCGCTGGTCGGCGGCGCCGTGCGCGGGTTTCCAAGGCGGCGTGCTGACCGCGGTGGGCAGCGACGTCGGGATGGCGTCGAATGTCGATCGACCCTGGCTCGCGCCCGATGCGACGGTGCGCCTGCGCGTCGCGATCGGTCGGTTCGCGGTCGAGCTCGCCGGCATGGTCGCCGCGCCGCTGATCCGCGACCGGTTCTACATCGCGCCATCGACGACGATCGATCACGTTCCGGCGGTAACCGCGGGTGCCCAGCTCGCACTATCGGTGGATTTACTGTGACCGCGCGGACGGTTAGCGATTTGCGTGATCAAATGGCCGCGACGCTGCCATTCATGAACGATGGCGAGGCCAGCGGACACCAACGCGGGCGAGCTGTGCCCCGAACTATTCCGAGTGAGGCGCCGGCGTTCGAGCCCGCGATGGCCGAGCCCGCCTCCGCGCCGCCACGCCTCGCGACCGGCACCGGATCGCCGGCGAGCGTGCCAGCGACGGCGGAGCTGAGGCTGCGCCAGATGTTCGACGGCAATGTCGATTTCGTGTGGCGCTCGCTCCGGCGGCTCGGCGTGCCGCCGCTCACCGTCGACGACGCCGTGCAAGAAGTGTTCATCGTCGCGAATCGCCGCATCGCAGATATCGAGCTCGGACGCGAGCGGTCGTTCCTGTTCGCGACCGCGCTGCGCATCGCCTCGGAGCAGCGGCGGCGGGTTCGCCATCGCGAGCTGGTCGACGACGTCGCGGTCGCCGATGCGGCCGATGCGGCGCCGACCCCCGACGAGCTCGCCGATCAGCACCGCCGGCGACAGGTGCTCGATCGCGTGCTCGCGAGCCTCGAGCTGGACGTCCGGGCAGTGTTCGTGCTTCACGAGCTAGAAGAGATGACGATGGCCGATATCGCGGTGACCCTCGATCTGCCGCCCGGGACGGTCGCATCGCGACTGCGCCGCGGCCGCGACGAGTTTCAGGCCGCGGTCGCCCGGCTGCGGAGGGCGCCATGAGCGATCCGCGCCGGCTCGTCGATCAAGATGACTTCGGAGCGTCGCTGCTGCGCTCCGCTCGGACCGATGCGCCGACCGAAGGCTCGCGCAAAGGGCTCGAGGTCGCGCTCGGTCTCGCGCCGATCGTGCCGTTGGCCCCGCCGCCGCCGGTCGCGGCCGCGCATGTCGCGGGGACCGGAGCCGTGGTCGGGACGAAGGTCGCGCTGCCTTTGCTCGCGAAGGTGATCGCGGGTGTTGTCGTCGCGGCAAGCGTCGGCGTTGGAGCGAAGGCGATCGTGACCGCGCGGTCTAACGGCACGCCGAGGCACAGCGAGAAAGCGGTAGCACAGGCGACGATTCCTACGCCGACGCCGACGCCGAGCCTGGAACCGCAGCTGACTCCGCAGCCGCAGCTGACTCCGCAGCCGCAATCGACTCCGCAGCCGCAGCCGACTCCGCAGCCGACTCCACAACCGCAACCGCAACCGAGTCTTCGGACGAAGACGCCTACGCCTACGAGGATCGAGACAGCGCGGACGACGAAGATCGAGACGTCGACGACGCCTGCACAGCCCGAACCGCCGCCGGCGCAGAGCATGACGGCGCAGCCAGAGAAAACGCAGCCAGAGGAAACGCAACCAGAGAAACCGCAGCCAGAGAAGACGCAGACCCAGAAAACGCAGAGCGAGAAACCGCAGGCAGAGAAGACGCAGACCGAGAAAACGCAGAGCGAGAAACCGCAGCCGAGTCTCGCGGATGAGGTCGCGCTGATCGATGCCGCGCGAGCTGCGTTGCGCCGACACGACGTCAAAGCGGCTCTCGCGCAGCTCGATGCCTATGGCCGCAAGTTCCCGGCCGGCGTGCTCGCACCCGAGGCTGCGGTCGCGAAGATCGAAGCGATGGTCGCCGCGGGCGACCGCGCGCACGCGAGCACGCTCGCGACTCGGTTCCTCGCGGCATATCCGACCAGCCCGCTTGCTCAGCGCGTTCGAGATCTCGTCGGCCCTCGGCCATGATCCGGCCCGCAGCGGTGCTGCTCGCGGGTTGCGCAGTCGCGTGCGGCAACGACATTCGGCTCGGCACCGCGATCGATGCGCTAGCGATCGATGTCCCGATCGACGGCAATGGCAATCCGTTCGCCCCCGGCCCGTACGCCGCCCAGTTCCTCGATCCGGCGGTCGCCAGTTGCAGCGGCACGCTCGGCGGCAAGGAGAGCGACTTCATGACGCTCACCGCCGCCGGGGTCGGGTTCGTCGGCGGCACCGTGACGTTCGCCACGCCGACCGCGACGACCTTGGCGATCACCGGCACCCCGATCAGCTCCGGCTGGGGTCAGAGCGAAGTCGATCTGCTCGCGAACCAAGTCGACGCGCCGCCGAACCTGTGGACCGCTCAGACCACCGCGACCGCGACCGCTGGGCCCGACAGCACGACGCGAGCCGTGAACCTGCTCGCCGCCGACGACACGACCGCGAGCTCGCCGAGCGGCATTCAGGGCGAGGCCGGCGCGGCGTACACGACAACGGATACGAACGGCACGTGCAGCGTGACGTTCGGCGCCTTGTTCACCAAACAATAAATTCGCGTCGCGTCGATTTGCTGATCAAACCGCGCGGCTCACCGCCATCTCTCGGCAAGCAAAGAGGAGATGGCAATGAAGATTCAAATGACGGCGTTGGCGATCACCCTCGCCGCAGCGTGCACCGGCGACAACACAAAAGATCCAGGTAACCCGACCGTGACGTTGCCGCCCGGAGGTGGCATTCCTACGATCCATCGCGTGCCGCAAGGCATGGGCTCACCGCGATTGTTCGACGGCAGCGGCTCGTTCACGTTCACCGGTCCGACCGCGCCCGGCAACGCGACGTACACCAACGCGCCGGTGGCCGACATCACGCAGATGATGTCGCCCGCGACCGGCACCGGCTCGTTCGACATCACGATCAGCGGCACCGAGTACGCCTCGACCGCGCTCCAGACCATCGCGTTCGTGATGGCCGATGACACCGGCACGAACTACGCGGTCGTCGACAGCGCCTATCCCTACACTGCGACGGACGGCACCGAACTATTGACCGAGGTCACCGCGATCGTGCTCGCGTCCGACTTCGCGATCGGTGTACCGATTGCACTCGATGGCATCGATCGCGTCGCGCTGTTCGCGAACGGCGATCCGAATGCGCAAGCGCCGTCGATCGAAGGCGCGGCGATCACCGGCAGCGTGACCTTCACCGCCGGATCGCTCACGACGGGAAGCTTGGTGTCGGCGACGGTCAGCGGTGACTTCGGGCCGATCGACTTCACCGGCGATGGCGGTGGCTCGGGCTCCGGCTCGGACTCGAGCGCGATCACGCCGGGCAGCTACACCCTAGCGGTCACCGGCCCGTCGCAGGTTTACTGCGAAGGCGCGCTCGTCGGGCACGAAGCCGATTTCGCCGGGATCACGCTGGCGAGCCTCGGCTTGGTCGGCGGCTCGGTCACGGTCGCGACCCCGACGCCCGACGAGGTCACGGTCGCCGGCGCGGCGATCTCGTCGTCGTTCGGCGCGTCGCCGCTGCAGCTGAATGACGGCGTCGGCACGCCCGGTCTGTTCGCTGGGTTCACGAACACGACCGGCGCCGGCCCGGACGGCACGACGTTCGTCGGCGAGTACCTCGTGGTGGATGCTTCGACCGCGACCTCGACCTTCATCAACGGTGGGGTCGGAGCCGGCTACGTCGCAGCCGATGGCTCGAGTGACTGTACGGTCGCGTTCGGCGCGAGCTTGACGAGCCCGTAGCTTAGAACGCCGCGG
Organism: uncultured Kofleriaceae bacterium; assembly: GCA_964504685.1. Classification (GTDB taxonomy): domain Bacteria; phylum Myxococcota_A; class Polyangia; order Haliangiales; family Haliangiaceae; genus JABFXX01. The sequence goes on from CAZDGY010000006.1 coordinate 24,761, forward strand.
CGTGCGTCGCTGGCGCCGGCTTCTTGTCGCCAGTGTGCGACCGCGCCGGCGCGTTCTTCACGTACTTGTCGAACCAGCGGATCATCTCGAAGGTCTCCTGCTCGTTCGATTCCATCGCGGAGTACCAGTGCGGCTCGTGCGGCAACATCACGAGTCGCGCGGTGCCGCCGTTGCCGCGGATCGCTTCATACAGCTTGACCGCTTGCAGCGGCGTCGTACCCGGGTTCGCGTCGTCCTGGCCGTGGATGATCAGCAACGGCAGCTTGATCTTGTCGGCGAAGAAGAACGGCGACACCTTCAAGTAGACCGACTGCGCGTCCCACACCGAGCGCCGCTCGCTTTGAAACCCGAACGGCGTCAGCGTCTTGTTGTAGGAGCCGCTGGTCGCGGCGCCGGCGCGGAAGAAGTCGGAGTGCGCGATCAGGTTCACTGTCATCAGCGCGCCGTGGCTGTGCCCCGTAACGCCGATGCGCTCGCGATCGACGACCCCGATCTCGACCGCTTTGTCGACCGCGGCGCGAGCATCTTCGACGAGTTGATCGAGGTACGTGTCGTACGCCTTCTTCGGATCGCCGACGACCGGGAACGCGGCGTTGTCGATGATCGCGTAGCCGGCGAGCAACAGCAGTCGGTAGTCGTGTAGCTGCGTGAACATCTGCTGCGAGCCGGTGACTTGGCCGGCCTTCGACGCATCGGCGTAGTCGAGCGGATACGCGTAGAGGATCGCGGGGACGCGCGTGCCCTCTTGGTAGCCGGGCGGCGTGTACATCGTGAACGACAGGTCGACGCCGTCCTTGCGCTTGTACTTGACGAGCCGCTTCTTGATCGCGCGCACCGCAGGCGTCGGATCGGCGAGGTGCGTGACCGGGCCCACCGTCGACGCGAACGCCGATTCGCCGGCCGCCGCAGGCGAGGCCGCGCCGAGCGTACGCAACAGCGCGTTCGGCGGATCCACCGGCGACTGGTGCCAGGTCAGGAACGTGCGATCGCTCGCGCCGTTGAACGCGAGAAACGATTCGTACGCGGCCTTGTCGCTGCGAAACAGCCGCTCGGTCTTGTGCGTCGCCGGATCGAACCGATCGAGGAACGGGCGATCGCCGTCGGGCGAGGATCCGCGGCCGCGAAGAAACATCGCGCCGTTGCCATCGTCGCGAATCACCCATGCGCCATTGGGCAGCTCGCGCATCACGGGCGAGCCCGGATCTTTGTAGTGCTCGTCGGTCGATAGATCCCACAACACGTGCAGCGTGGGTTTCGGATCATCGACGTTCACGGTGAACGCGCGGCGCCAGTGGCGATTCTCGTCGTATTCGTTGAGCAGCGCGAGGCGCTCGCCCCACTCGAACCCGGCGTAGCGCTGTTCGGTCCGCGCGATCTCGATCGCCGGGCTCGTGAACGGCGCCTTCTGCATCATGACCTTGTCGCGCGCCGGGACCTTGACGTTCCAATCGCCGCCGTCGAGCGCTTCCGCCCACACCAGCGTCGCCGGCTCGGTCGAACGCCACGCCACGTCGCGCACGCCGATCGGCACACCTTGGACCGGAACGCGATCCGCGAGCGGCAGCGACGCGACGACATGCTTGCTACCGGTCCGATCCCACACTTCGATGTCGTGCGCGAATCGGTCGGCGGTCACGACATACGAGAACGGCTTGCGCAGCGTCGTGACCAACAGGTGCTCGCCATCGGGCGCCACATCGACATCGTCGATCATCGCGGGCTTGCCGATCGGCGTGGTCGCGCCGGTCGCCGCGTCGACGATCGCGAGCTGGCTCGTCGCGTAGTACTCGAACAGATCTTCGTCGTGCTTGTTGTTCAACGTGTCGCGCGTCTCGTAGGTGCTGCTTTGTCCGGTCGCGCCGTCGGTCTCTTGGATGCTCGGCCCGTTCGGCACGACGGGTGCGGCGGGCGGAGGCCCGGCGTTCGCGGGTACGAGCTTGACGAGCAACGACTTGTGATCGCCGAGCCAAGCCACCGTGCTGCCGAGCATCGGGTTCAATCGCCCGGTACCGAGTCGCTGGACTGCACCGGTCGTCGCATCGCCGATCCACAGCTCGACCGCATCGCTCGACGTGTTCTGGAACGCGAAGTGCTTCGCGTCGGGTGCCCACTCGAAGTCATCGGCGCAGCCGGCCGGCAACGCGACGTGGCGATCGTGGCCGGTCGCGACATCGGCGAGCGCTAGATCGCGCGCGCACGGCGAGACTCCATACCCGCCCGGCGTGTCGTGCTTGCGCCGCGTGTTGGGCTCGAGCCGGACGCCGGCGAGCTTTAGAAAGGGCTCGGCAACGCGCGTCATCGGCGGGTACTCGACCCACGACACCAGCAGGATCGTCTCGCCGCTCGGGCTCACGTACGGCTGCGCTGGAGCTGGCGCGTGCAGCACGTCGAGCACTTCCTTCGGCGGCTGGTCGTAGCCCGATGGCTGAGCGACCACGGGACCCGCCGGCGGAGCGACCGCAGGCGCCGGAGTCACGACCGCCGGCGGTGCCTCGGCCACCACCGGTGCGGGCGCCACCGGGTGACTCTGCGGCTGGGCGCAGCTGACGAGAGCGGCGAGCGACGCGGACGCGAACGGCGGGCGAATCATCCGCGGAGCCTAGCTCAGGTCAACCCGCGCGGGGTTGTTGAGCTACGCTGGCGGCGTTGTCGGCCTCAAACCCTCACAACGCGTCGGCGATCCAGGAGCTCATCGCGGCTGAAGCGCGCGCGCAGCAACTGCTGGACGAGTGCGTGCGCCAACAGGCGATCGTCGCGGGGACGACCGAGCGCGCCCTGTCCGAGCGCGTGTTCGCGATCGCCGCGGCGATGTTCGGGGTGAAGCGCTACTGGCACAAGCGGATCGTGCGCGCTGGCCGCAACACGGTGCTGCCGTACGCGGCGAACCCGCCCGACCTGACGATCCAAGCCGACGACATCGTGTTCTTCGATTTCGGCCCGGTGTTCGGCGACTGGGAAGCCGACGTCGGTCGCACGATCGTCGTCGGCGATGATCCGCGCAAGCATCAGCTCGCCGCAGATGTCGCGCGCGGCTGGGACCTCGCCGCGGAATACTTTCGCGCTCATCCCGACATCACCGCCGCCGAGCTATACCGCCACGTCGGCGAGCTCGCGCGCCGCTCCGGCTGGGACCAAGGCCACGTTCACTGCGGCCACGTCGTCGGACGGTTCCCACACGAGAAAGAGCTCGACGACGAAACGGTGTACCTGCGGGCCGACAATCCGCGCCCGTTGCGCCGGCCTGGCCTGACCGGTCAACCGCTGCGTTGGATCCTCGAGATCCACTTCGTCGATCCGGCGCGCGAGTTCGGCGGCTTTCAGGAAGCGCTGCTGCTCGAAGCCGACGAG
>CAZDGY010000007.1:0-20111 GCA_964504685.1 uncultured Kofleriaceae bacterium
TTACCGCCGCTGCCGCACACGCCACTGTTGGTCTGGCTACCCATGATCGTCAGACTGACCACGTTGCTCGGCCCGTTCGGGTCCGGGCAGTCCATGTTCGGGCTGCCATACAGCCCGCTGTACGTGAACATTACTCCGCTGCCGGTCACCGCGAGTCCATCGTCGGGCGCGCCGTGTGGACCGCAGTCGTCGCCGCAACCGGCGCCCGCGAGCGCAAGGCTAGTCAGCCCGAGGAAGAGGTGCCCGTTCAAGTAGCGAAGCTCCCGACGTTACGGCGGTGGCGGGTCGATGCGCGTCGCCGGCAGCGTCTGGTTGTTGACGAGGAACAGCAGCTGCTTGATGTGGTCGCCGTCTTTCTCGAACACCACGACGCCCTGCAGCTTCTCGATCCAGAACTCGTGATCCGAGAGCGGCACGAGCCGGACCTTCGGCTCGCCCGGGCCTTGGATGTACAGCCGCTTGTCGAGCGTGACCTCGATCGGTGTGCCGCCGAAGTCGTAGCGACCGACGTACGCCGCGAGCGCCGCCGCGGTCGGGAACACCGGCGGGTTCACCGTGTCGCCCGCCGCGACCTTGTAGAGCATGTCGACGAGGCGATCGACGATCGTCACCGAGCTCGATGCCACGATCACGACGCCGCGCCGCGTCTTCGGATCGAAACCGATGAACGAGTGATAGCCGCCGGTACTACCGTTGTGCCAATAGCGACCGCCGGTATCGATCTCCCAGCCGAGGCCTTCGTTCGCGCCCGGGCCCTTCAACTGCTCCTCTTGCGTCAGCTTGAGCGCGCTGCGCAGGGGTTGGCGAGGTGCGCCCGCTTTCGCGAGCGGATCGACCGCCGCGGAGTCGCTCGCCGCGTCCATCTCGGCCGCGATCAGCGCGAGTTGGTCGTGCACGCTCGAGATCACGCCGCCCGCGCCGGCGAGCGGTCCCCACGTCCAGGCCGGCACCGGTTGCAGGTCATCGTTCGTGCCCGGCACGAGCCGCGTGCGCGCCGCGTCGGGGACATGGACGAACGTGTCATGCAAGCCGAGCGGCGTGAGCACGCGGGTGGTCAGCGCATCGGCGTAGCTGGTGCCGACCTTGCGCGCGAGCGCGAAGCCCAACACGCCGAGGCCGTAGTCCGAGTAGGTGATCTTCGTGCCCGGCGCCTGGGCAAGCTCGGTGTGCACGAGATCTTGGTACAGCGCATCTTCGTCGTAGCCGACATACGGATCGGGCGCGTGCTCGGCTGCCGCGCGCGACGGCGGCATCTTCGGCAAGCCCGAGGCGTGTAGCACGAGCTCGCGCAACGTGATCGCGACCTTGTCTTTGGTCGGTGCGGTCACGCCCGGCGGAAGCAGCTCGGACAGCGGAGTGTCGAGCTCGATCTCGCGGCGCTGCACCGCGTCGGCGAGCAGCACCGAGGTGTAGATCTTCGACAGCGAGCCGATCTCGTACAGCGAATGCCCGGTCGGCGGCTTGCCTCCGGGACCGGTGCCGAACCCGTAGATCTCGAGCTTGCCCGCGTCGTAGAGCCCGACGACGATCGAGGTCGCGACTTGCGCGTCGATGAACGGTTGGACCAGCCCCGCGACCGCGATGCGATGCGGACCGTCGGGATCGCTGTCGGACACGACCGGCGGTTTTACGGGTTCTGGGTGGTGCGGACCACCGCACGCACACGCGAGCGCCGCGAGCAGCGCCGCCCGAGTCATCGCCGGACTCTCGGAACGTCGCGATCGAGCACCGTCTTGCGTTCGTCGCGCGCCGCAGCACGGATCGACTCGTCGCAGATCGCGCGAACGTGATCCGACAGCAGCTCGGCCACCGCGTCACCGCAGTTCATGCCCGAGCGATCCTTGATGTACTTCTTCATCTTCGACACGACGATCAGCATCTCGCGCTCGGCTTCTTGGAACTTCACGCCGGCGTCGCCGCTGACCACCGTCGACGTCACCGCAGCGGAAGGTCCGGCGTCGCCGACCATCCGTCGCACTGCAGGCGCGGCCGCGGGCTTTGCGACTTCGACATCGACCGCCCCGCTCGCGATCTCGCGCTCCCACGCTTCTTTGCTCGGCGCCTTCGCATCGACCGCCCACGCGTCGCGGTGGCGGAGCATCGCGACGTGGCTATCCCAACAAGGCACCGTACAAAAGACCAACCGAGTGCGCGCGCGGTTGCATGTCGAGACGCTGCACACCCAATGCGCGGCGTTGAACGGAATCGGGTTCCGGCAGGCGCTGCACTTTAGCCAAGCTTCGGCCATGGCGCGCAGCCTACCGCGGCCGGGCCCTCGCCGTCGCGAGCCAGTGACCGGCGTGAGTTTGCCAGGCGGCCTCGATCACGACCGGTAGGCGCGCGGGATCGACCGGTACCGCGATGCACGAGCCGTCGGCCCCGACGTCGAGCTCGACCTCGGTGAACCCGACGTAGCGCCGCACGATCGGGTCGATCGCCTTGTAGATCGCCTCTTTGATCGCGAACCGGAGCATCACTTGCGAGCCGTCGATCGGCTGCCCGTCGCCCCGCGCCCGCTCGCGTTCGGTCAGGACCCGACGCGCGATGTCGACTCGCGACGGCTCGGTGCGCTCGAGATCCACGCCGATGAAGCCGGCGCTCGCCGGAGCCACGATCGCGACGGCTCGAGTGGCGCCCATCGCGTCGCCGCGGGGATGCTTGTGGCTGATCGAGCCGACCCAGCCAGCGGGCAGCACGGGCGCGCCGCGGTCGTCGCTCGTGACCGGATGACCGGCGAGCTCCGGCGCGTGCTCGACCAACACCGCGCGCAACGCGGTACGGCCGGCGATCCACTCGGTGCGGCGCGCCGGGGCGATCGCCGCGGCGAGCGCCTGCTCGACCGGCGGCAGGGCGGCGAGCGCGCGATCCACATCGGCGGCGACGAGCTCGATCGCCGCGCAGGTCCCGAACCGCGTGGAGAGGCGCGTCACTTACTTCGTCGGAGCGACCATCGCGGTTGGATTCGGCCGCGTGATCATCATGTGATTGTGACGCGCGTTGTCGGGATAGCCGAAGCGGAACGGCAGGTCGCGATGCGGCTGGTCCTTCCACATCTTGATGAACTGCGCGCGCACGTTCTTGTCGTCGATCACGAAGTAGGGGCCGGTGAAGTCGCCGTAGGTGACTTGCTCGTAGCCCGCCGGGGCCGCGTAGCTCGGCGGCAAGCCCGACGCGTCGGAGATCATCCACGCGATGTTCTTGAGCAAGTAGTCGCGGATCTGTGTGAAGTCGTCGTACCAGAGCAGGAAGCTCGCGGCCTTCGTCATCACCGCGACCTTGCCCTTCTGACGCAGGTGACGCAGCACGCGGTCGTCCTTCGCCATGTGCGGGTCATCGAGGTTCGCGACGATGTGGCGGTACGTGCGTAGTGGCGCGGTCGCCTCGCCGCGCGGCCGGTATTGAATCTCGACGTTCGCGAACGCCGAGTCCTGCTCGTACCAGTAGTGGGTGTAGGTCTTCGGCGGCTCCTTCTTCGCCGCCGCGAGCTCGACCGCGCGTTGCTCGAGCTCGTCGTTCGTCAGATAGCGCAGCTGGCCATCGGGCTCGATGTCGAAGTAGCGCAGCGACACCGGCTCCATGCCGTGCACCGCGAGCCCGGCGAGCGCGAACATCAACGTGCCGGGGACGGTCGAGTGCGACGCGTGCTGCAGGCTCTTCGTCGTCGAATGCGCGGCGGCGTACAGCCGGCGGATATCGAACGTGATGTCGTCGAGATCGCTGTACAACTTCGCCTTGCCGATCGTGTCGATGACTCGAACATCGCCGGCGGCCTCGAGCGAGATCGTCGTCAGCTCGGTCGCATCGGGATAGACCACGAGCGCAGAGACCAGGTCACCGCCGCCGAACGGATAGACCACGGTAGTCGTGAGATCGTGCGGCCGCAGCTCGGCGATGAACGCCTTCGCCTGATCGGCCCACGCTTTCTTGTACGAGGCGTAGACCGCGGAGATCTCTTTGCAATGCGTGTCGATCGGCTTGGCCGCGAACTGCGCGGGGATCGCGTCATCGCTGCCGCATGCGCCGACCCGGAACAGCGCGCGCACTTGCGGGCCAAAGTCGGTGCCGCCTTTGGCATCGGGCTTCGGATCGGCGCTGGCCGGGGCGGCGCTTAGAGCGAGGACGGCGGCGGCGACGGCGAAGCTACGCATCGCCGGGGTATCGCACGACTTCAGCCGTTCTGCACGTGCGCACCGAGGGTGGCGAGGGCGGCGGCGAACCCGGGGTATGAAGTCGCGACATTATCGGCGTCGTCGACGACGGTCTCGCCGGTCGCGCGCAGGCCTGCGATCGCGGCGGCCATCGCGATCCGGTGATCGCCATCGGCGTAGACCCGGCCCGGGGTGAACGGTACGTCCGGGCGCCCTTCGACCGCGAACCCGTCCAGGCGGGCCTCGGCGTCGACCCCGAACGCGCGCAGCATCGCGACCGTCGTGGCGATGCGATCGGATTCCTTGACCTTGAGCTCGTCGGCATCGCGCACGATCGTCGTGCCGCGCGCGCACGCCGCGAGCACCGCGAGGATCGGTAGCTCGTCGATCGATCGCACCGCGAGATCGCCGCCGATCTCGGTCGCGCGCAGCTCGCCCGCGGCTCCTCGAACGACGAGCGTCGCGGTCGGCTCCGGTCCATCCGTGCGCTGATCTTCGAGAGCGACGTGGCCGCCCATCGCCGCGATCGCATCGAGAAAGCCGGTGCGGGTCGGATTCGTGCACACGTTCGGCAGCCGGACCTCGGTCGCGCCGGCGACGAGCGCGGCGACGACGAGGAATGCGGCCGACGACGGATCGCCCGGCACTTCGAACCCGCTGCCGGCGAGCCGGCGATCCCAGTGACGCGTGTCGATCGCGACGCTGCGGCCTTCCGCCACGAGCGGCGCGCCGAGGTACGCGAGCATCCGCTCGGAGTGATCGCGGCTCGGCCCGGGCTCGGTGATCCGCGTCGCGCCATCGGCATAGAGGCCCGCGAGCAGGATCGCGGTCTTGACCTGCGCCGACGCCATCGGCAGCGCGTAGTCGATCGCGGTGAGCGCGCGGGTCGCGGGGCCGACGGTCAGCGGCGGCGTGACGTCGGCGCCACTGCCCTGCCCCACGATCGTGCCGCCCATCTTCGCGAGCGGCTCGAGCACGCGGCGCATCGGCCGCTTGGACAGCGATTCGTCGCCGATCAGCGTCGTTTGGAAGCGTTGACCCGCGAGCAGGCCGCACATCAGACGGATCGTCGTGCCGGAGTTACCGCAGTCGATCGCGGCGGTCGGTGCGCGCATGCCATCGAGTCCGGTGCCGGTGATGACGAGCGCGTCGCGATCTCGCTCGATCCGCGCACCAAGCATCGCGATCGCTTTCGCCGACCGGCCGTTGTCGGCGCCGTCGCCGAGCCCGAGCACGCGCACCGGAGTCGCCGAGAGCAGCGAGAACAGCAACGCGCGGTGGCCGATCGACTTGTCGCCCGGGACCGAGACGCTGCCACCGAGCGGCGCACTCGCGCGGGTCACGACGAGCTTCACGAGCTCCCTCCGAGCAGTGACTTCGCGCGCTCGACCACGCGTGCCAGGTGGCGCGGCGTGACCTCGATGATCGCGCGCACCCAGGTGCCGCCGGCGACGATCCGCGCATTGGACAGGCTCGTCGGCACCCCGAGCGAGCGAACGACCTCGGTGTCGGCCGCGCTCGACAGCATGCCGCGAATCGTATGAGCGAGCCGCTTCGCGGCGTCCTTCGACCCGTGATCGCCGGGATCGATCGCATTCGCGTCGACGATCAGCGCGAGGTCATCGGCGACATCGCCCCACAGCGACAGCTGAGCCGGCGCCGCGTCAATCCCGAGCTGACGGGCGAGCGCGATCCGTGCGTCGAACGACAGTCGAGCGGTGACCCGCAGCACCGCACCGGTCGCGCCCTCGGGCATCGCGTGTTGGCGCAGCGTCATCAGCTCGGCCTCGGGCGCGGCGCCGCTGATCTTCGCGCGCGCCTGAACCTGGCCGACCCAGTCCTCGGGGCCGAGCGCGACGAGCGTCGGCGACACCCGCGTCGCGCCAGGCACGTCGTCTTTGGTTGCGACCACAGTGATCGCTGCGGCGTGCACCGTGCCGACGCCATAGGCCGCGATCACGAGCGCGTCGGCGGTAGCGAGCGGCGTGCCCTGCACTTCGAGCGGCAACCCGGGCAGCCGCGCATCGAGCGCGGCCTGGGCGAGCGCGGCCTTCACGACGTCGCCGACGACCGGGTTGTTGCGCAGCCGCGCGAGATCGAGCTCGACCACGACCTGCGCGCCGGCGGGAATGACCGCGAGCAACGCCTCGGCGCCGGTCTTCGCACGGACGACCGGCTTGACGGTCACGGTGGGCGCCGGGGGCTTGGCTCCGAGGCAGGCGGACAAGGCCAGAGCCACGGTCGAGGTCAACGCGAACCTCGACATCTATGCGAAGACGTTGTTCAGCGCCGAGATCACGCGCGGCAGATCGTGATGCGACGCCGCCGACACGCGCAGGTGATTCGGCAATCCCCACGCCGCCATCGGGCGGACGATCACGCCGAGCTTCAACAACTTGTCGTAGATCGGGGTCGACGGCCGACCGCAATCGATCAGCACGAAGTTCGCGAGCGAAGGCAACACGCGAATGCCCGGCCCGACGATCTCCGCGCGCATCCTCTCGATCGCGACGCGAGCGTGGCGCGCGCTGATCGCGACGTGGTCGACATCGTCGAGCGCAGCTTGCGCGCCGACCAGCGCGGGGCTCGCGACGTGGAACGTCCGGCCGACGCGGCCGAGGATGTCGATCACCGCCTGATCGGCCACCGCGAAGCCGACGCGCAGGCCGGCGAGCCCGTAGATCTTCGAGAACGTGCGCAGCACGATGACGCGGCGATCTTTGGCGCGCAGCACGAGCCCGTCGACGTGATCGACCTCTGGCCACTCCGCCGCGTATTCGGCGTACGCCTCGTCGATCACGAGCAGCGCGCGTTCTGGCAGCGCCGCGAGCAACTGCTCGGCCTCGGCGCGGGTGACGACCGTGCCGGTCGGGTTGTTCGGCGAGCCGATCACGACGAGCTTGGTGCGCGGTGAGATCGCATCGATCAACGCGCGCATGTCGCAGCCGAGCGCGGGCGTGGTCGGCGCTGCGACGAACTTGCGACCCGCGACTTGAGCCGCGAGTCGATAGCTGAGGAACGCACAGCTGTGGGACAGCACCTCGTCGCTCGGTTCGCAGGTCGCGAGCACGAGCTGATACAGCAGGTCGTTCGAGCCGTTGCCGAGCGCGAGCTGGTCGATCGAGACGCTGTATTTCGCCGCGAGCGCGCGGCGCAGCGCGAAGCCGCCCGCATCTGGATAAAGGTGGAGCATGTTTAACGACGGAGGGAGTGCGGCTAGCGCACGCGGCGAGGGCCCGAGCGGGTTCTCGTTCGACGCCACCTTGATCGCACCGGTGATCCCGAGCTCGCGCTCCAGCTCCTCGATCGGCTTGCCCGGCTGGTAGACGTCGAGACCGCGGATATGCGGTGGGGCAAAAGCGCTGATCCAGGTGTCGGGCACGGCCCCGGGACCCTACACCGCCAATTCGCGTCTTGGAATGCCCGTTCTCCCCGGTCCGGTTATAGTCGCCGCGTGGTACCCAAACGTCGCCTCTGGCCGTGGCTCGTCACTCTCGCGGTCATCATGATCCCGGCGATCGCGTCGGCCGCGACGAATTGCAACAACGACTTCGACGAGGCGCGCGCACGTGGCTGGTTGTGGATGTATCTCGCCGCGTTCGGCTTCGGATTCCAGACCTCGCTCACCCCGTGCGTCTACCCGATGATTCCGATCACGCTCGGCATCTTCGGCGCGCGCGGCAAGGACGTACCGCGGCGGCGAGCGATCGCGCTCGCGACCTCCTACGTCGTCGGCATGGGCATCACCTACGCCGGGTTCGGCGTGATCGTGGCGTTGTTTGGCGGCCAGTTCGGCACGCAGCTCGCGAACCCGTACTTCGTCGTGCCGATCGTGCTGCTGCTGCTCGCGCTCGCCGCTTCGATGTTCGGCGCGTTCGAGCTCAACCTGCCCGCGTCGTGGCAAGCCAAGCTCAGCCAGGTCGGCGGCCGCGGCTTCAAGGGCGCTTTCGCGATGGGCATGGTCGGTGGGCTGGTCGCCGCACCGTGCACCGGCCCGTTCTTGCTCGGCCTACTCACGTACGTCGCGACGACGCGCAGCGTGGTCGTCGGCGGCTCGTTGTTGTTCATCTACGCACTCGGCATGGGCGTGCTGTTCTTCGTGCTCGCCGCATTCGCGATCTCGCTGCCGAAGAGCGGCCGGTGGATGGAGTGGGTGAAGTCGGCCGGCGGCATCTTGTTGCTGCTCGCGTCGCTCTACTACTTGTCGCCGATCATCTCGCCGCTGCGCCATCTGCAGATCGCGAGCAAGGTGATGCTGTTTGGTTCGCTCGGGCTCGCAGTGGTCGGATTCGCGCTCGGCGCGGTCCAACTCTCGTTCCACGGCCCGCTGTCGGAAAAGCTGCGCAAAGGCTTCGGCGTGCTGTTCGCGACCGCCGGTCTGTTCGGCGCGTGGAGTTGGTACCTCGCGCCGAAGCAAGAGCTCGACTGGCAACACGATGAGGCCAAGGCGTTCGCCCTCGCCGCGAAGGAGCACAAGGGCGTGATGATCGACTTCGGCGCGACCTGGTGCGGCGCGTGCCACGAGCTCGAGGGCACGTTCGCCGACGTCGACGTCTACAAAGCGATCACCGAGAACTTCATCCCGCTCCAGTTCGATGTCTCCGAGGACACCGCGCAAGGCGACGACGAGCGCGCACGGTTCGATGCGGTGGGTCCCCTGCCCGCCGTGCGCTACGTGACCGCGGACAAGAAGCCGCTGGCGCATGTCGACCAATATCTCGATCCCGACGCCCTGATGAAGGTTCTCGACACCGCGATCTCCGGGCTGCACGGCGGCACGACGTCCGAGCCTTGCAAGTAACGCTCGCGGCGGTGCTATACAGCTCTGCCGTGCGCGCCTTCCTGATCGGCCTCGTGCTCGCCGCAGCGTGCGGCAACCCCGAGGTCGAGCAGCTTCAGAGGGTCAAGGCCGAGGTCTGCGCGTGCAAGTCGTCGAAACCCTCGTCGGACTGGCTCGATCAACTCCAGAGCCGGGTGAATCCGATCCGGTATGCGGGGGTCAAGTGCGCCGAGGCTGCGCTCGATCGACTGCCGAAGAACGAGATCCGAGCCGGTCACGAATCGCAGGTGCTCGCGCGCCAGATGCTCGACTGCATGTCACGGCTCTACGACGCCGAGCGCCCCGCCCTGGTCGGTAGCGATGGCGACGACGACCCGGACTCCGCGCAGTAGTTACCTCAGCGGATGTCGGCGGCGCGCGAATGTGCCGTGTGCGAACTCTCCCAGTTGCCGCTATGCCCGAGCGCGACAATGACCGGGGCCGGCTGCGGTCCGAAGTATGCGAGCCGGGTCACCTCGGGCGGTAACGCGTGGTCACTGGGCGAGCGCTGCGACGGCTCGGTTCGTCGCCATCTAGCGGCCTTCGAACTTCGGCTCGCGCTTGCCGAGGAACGCCGCGATGCCCTCGGCGAAGTCGCGGCTCGACAGCAGCTCGATCTGACCCTTCGCCTCGCGATCTAGCGCGGCCGCGAGCTCGCCGTCGGCGCTCGCGTAGACCGCGCGCTTGATCGAGCGATAGACCAGCGGCGGCCCGGCGGCGAGGCGATCCGCGAATTCGCCGACGCGCGCACCGAGCTCGGCGGCGGGGACGACCCGATTCGCGAGGCCGATGCGCAACGCTTCGTCGGCGGCGATCCGATCGCCGGTGTACATGATCTCGAGCGCGCGACCCAAGCCGACGATGCGCGGCAACAACCACGTACCGCCGCCGTCGGGCATCAGTCCTCGCTTCACGAAGATCTCGCCGAAGATCGCTCGGTCGGACAACCAACGGACGTCGCACGCGAGCGCGAGGTCGCAGCCGAACCCTGCCGCGGCGCCGTCGACCGCGGCGATCGTCGGCCGATCGCATGCGACCAGCGCTTTGATCGTGCCGTGGAAGTGGGTGCGCAAGTCCGCTTCGACCTGCGGGCCGGCGCGCAGCCCTCGGCGCATCGCGTCCTTGAGATCGAGCCCGCTGCAGAACGCGCCGCCGGCGCCAGTAACGACGATGACCCGCACGCTTGCCGGCACGTCGCGCACGGCGTCGCCGATCGCACCGACGAGCTCGACCGTGAGCGCGTTGCGCGTGTCCGGGCGATTCAACGTGATCGTCCGAACGCCACCGGTGTCGCTGATCTCCAAGCCTTCGCTCATCGGTCAGAATCCTCGTCGTCGTTTTCGAGTTGAGTGGGTTTCGAAGGTTCGTCCGCGATCGCCCAACCTTCGTCGCTGGCGACCTCGGCGGCTTGCTTGGGATCGAAATGCCCGAGCTCGGGCTCGCGGTCCGGATCGGCGACGACGCGCGCCCCGAGACGGACCCCGGGCATGATCAGCGCCATCGCCGGCGTGATCGTCACATCGGCATCGGATTCGTGGCCGAAGAAGTCCGTGTGCTCGTAGTAGCGAATCGCATAGCGCACGAGCACCGCGCAGGTCGCCGCGATCGGCACCGCGAGCACGACGCCGACGAACCCGAGCAGCTTGCCGCCGGCGACGACCGCGAACAGCGCGCCCGACTCCGACAGACCGACGCGGTGACCGACGATCTTCGGCGTGAGCACCGCGGCTTCGAGCAGATGCAAGCAGCCGATGACCGCGGCGACCGACAGCACGAGCTGACCGCTGCCGCCGTCGGCGAGCGTCACGGTCAGCGCGATCGTCGCGCCGACAAACGTGCCGACGAACGGGATCACGGTCAGCCCGCCGACCAACAGCCCGATCGGCAGCGACAGCGGCATGCCGACCAGCGTGAACCCGAACGCGTAGAGCAGCGCGAGGATCGACGTCGAGATCGCCTGACCGCGCACCCAGTTCGCGACGACGCGATCGATCTCGCGCACGACGTCGCGCACGTCGTGACGACGCCGCGGCGGGATCACGTGGTCGAGCCGGCGCAGCAAGTTCGGCCAGTCGACAAGAAAATAGAACGAAAACACCGGCACGAGCAGCAGCTCGGCGAGCACCCCGAGCAAGCTGAACACGCCGCCGACCGCCGCGGACGCGAGCTCGCGCAGCGGCCCTGACGCGCCTTCGAGCGCGGACTTGACCTGCGAGCTCTCCGCCCATTTCTTCCAATCCGACGGCAGCTCGACGCCGAGGTGCGCCTTCGCCCACGCGTCGAGATTGCTGACCATGTTCGGCACGTCCTTCGCGAACTGCGTGATCTGATCGGCGACCCGCGGCGCGAGGAACGCGATCGCCGTCACGATCAGCGCGAGAAACGTGACGAGCAAGACCGCCGCGCCTATGCCGCGGGAGAACCCGCGCCGGTGCATGCGCTCGAGTACCGGGTTGAGCAGATACGCGATGCCGAGTGCGGCGAGAATCGGCGCGAGGATCGACGCGAGGTAGCTGAGCACGAGCCAGCCGAGCACCACGAACACCGCGATCAGCAGCCAGCGCAACATCGCGATGACCTGCGACGTTTGTTCAGAGGGCGTGCCCGGGCTCGACACCGCCCTGGCAATACCACGATCAATCGACGGACGGGGTCAGCGGCGCCGGAGGCGGTGCGGTTCAATGGACAGATCTGGCGATCGCATCGGTCTCGGCGCGAACGATGTCGAGGTCGGGATTCGCCGACGTGATGCCGAAATCGATGCGGCGGCCGTCGATGAACCAGGTGTATTCGATGATCGATCGCGCGGTCGGCGCTCTCGAGTGCGCCATGCAGCGGATGATCGCGCTCGCCACGACGTAGTCACATGCGCCGACCCGCTCGCCGCCGGGTTGATCGGCAAGCGCGGTCTTGAACGCGTAGTCGGAGTTATCGAACTGTTCCACGACGGTCGGCGCGTCGGCAGTGCCGTGCTCCTGGATGTCAACCACGATCAGCGCGTCGGGCAGCGCCGAGCCGTCGCTGTGGATGAACTGCGACTCCAACATGCGAATCCTCGACGGTCGATCGCGCGCCTCGTCGAGTGGCGCGACCGACCAGCCAGGGGGAAACGTCAGCGTCACTCCGAGAAAGGCCGAGTGAAACTCGCCGGCGACCGACACCGGACCGCTCGGCTTGCCGTGGCAGCCCGCGACGAGCGCGAGAACGACCGCGACGCGCACGGCTACTCGAGCCAACGGCGCTCGAGCGGATGCAAGCCGAATCGAGCGCGCACATCGGCGAGCGGTTGCTCCCAGAAGTCTTCCCAGCGCACCGCGAGCAGCGGCGCGGCGTCGCGACCGACGCGATACGCCTCGCGGAGCGAATGGCGCAGCGCGCCCCACCGGCGTTCGCCGAGCAAGTGTTTGAGCGTGCCGAACACCATGATCATCGCCGACACCGGCAGCTGGAGCTGGCCGAACGAGAACCAGTGGATGATGACCTCTTCGTGACCGGTGATCCCGAGGCCGAGCAGCGCATGCCACACGTCGTGGGTCTGGCGAAACCGGCGCATCAGATACGCCATGTCCGGATCGTCGATGTGGCGCGTCCGCGCCGCCTGATAGTCGGCGGTGATACCGTTGCGATCGAGGTGGCGAACGTAGGCGCCGCCGAGCGTCGTCTCGGGTAGCGCGCGCAGCGCGTCGTAGTCGACTTGTTCGGTCGACAGCTCCGGGCGATCCGCGAGGATCCGCCGGCCGTCCGGCGTCGCGGCGATCTCGCGCAGCAGCCGGCGATAGCGCGGCCGACCGGTGATCTCTTCGACGCGGTGGATCTCGTGCGTCTTCGTCGAATCGGCCATGACGCGGACGACTGCTTGCGCGACGCGCGCGGTATCGGACACCAGGCCCATGCCTGAGAAGTTACTGTTACGGCAGGGTCGGCGCTAGCTCGATCGACAGCCGCTTGTGCTCGGCGCGATGCAGGTCGAGCTCGAGGTAGCTCGAGAAGTAGTCGTCGCGACGCAGCTCGAGCCGGTGGCTGCCCGGGTCGATCGCGATGCCGCCGCGCAACCCCGCGAGCGGCCCGATGAAGTGGCCATCGATGTAGACCTGCGCGTCGGCGACGTTGGACTTCAAGTACACGATCGCGTCGTCGCTCGTGACCCCATTCGGCGCGCGTTTCGGGCCACACGCGGCGACCGCGAGCCCGAGCACGAATCCCGCCAGCGTGCACTTCATGGCGGAGTAGACAGCGTCAGCTCGATGACGTTGCTGACTACTTTTGCGGGCGCCGCCGGATCGGCGCCCGGCGACTTCGTAGCGACCGCCGCGATCCTGTCGATCGGATCGGCGGTCACCACGCCGAGCACCCAGCCCGCGGGCGAAACGCGATGCAAGCTGACCGATTTCACCCCGCGCGTCCCGGCGAGATACTTCTGTTCGTCGAGCACCGCGCGCCACGACGTCTTCGAAGGCAGCCGGACGAGCACGACGCCGGACTCCGCGATCGGCGTGTCGTCGCCGCTGAACGCACCGGCCTGGGTGATCGCGGCGGTCGGCGGCGGCAGCGCATCGGCGATCGCCGCGGCGATCGCGCGGTCGACTCCGGCGGCGAGCGCAGCGGGAGATTCGCCACGTGCCGCGGCGGTCGCCATGCCTTCGCCGAGCGATCTGTGCGCAGCGCGATCGACGACGCGGACTCGCACCGCGACCAGCGCCGCCGGCGCCGCAACGCCACGCACCGCGAGTGTCGGGCCGATCGTCACGCTCGCGATCGCCGCGAAGTCGGCCTTCGCATCCGCGGCGAGCGCTTCGGCGGCGGCGTCGTCGAGCTCGGCGGCGGCAGCGGTCGCGGCGAGCGAGCGGCGGACCGCAAACCCGGCGTCGCGCAAGGCCGCACCGAGCGCGGCAGCTCCCGGGGTGTCCTTGTCGGCACCCGCGCCGTAGGTCGCGCGAACCCCGCTCGGCGAGCTGACCCGCACGAGCAGCGCGATCGGTCGCGCGCCGACCGGCTCGCCCGGTGTGACGGTCGCGATGTTGAGCTCGCCGAGCCGCGCTCGCAGCTTGTCTCGATCGATGCGCACGCTGACCGAGAGCTGACGGCGATCGTCCGCGGTGTCATCTTTTGTGACACTGAACCGAGCGACCCACAGCCGGGCGTGGCCGACGATCTCGCGATCGAGATCGACTTGATGCGCCGCGCGTACGTCGGGCGCGACGAGCTCGGCGACTGCGTTGGTCGCCGCGCGGGAGAACTCGTCATCGAGCGCGGCGGTGCGGGCGTCGGGTGCGCTGACCGCCGCCTCGCCATCGACTTCGAACGCGACGAGATCCTCGGCGAACGCCGGCGCTGCGACCGCGAGGCCGAGCGCGAGTGCTGCGACGAGGATCTGGCGATTCACGGGGGCGAGCCTATCACCACGAATAACGTCGCATCGGTCGCGTTACTTCCCGGGGATAGCTGGAGGTCGCCCGGCGCGCCGACTTTACCGGTGACCTTCGGCGCGGCCTTCGCCCAGGCAGGTGGCTCGGCCAGCCAGATCGTCGCCGCCGAGTGACCGGCGATCGTCCAACCGACCGCGGGCTTGGCGTTCGCGCCGGTAACGACCACGACGGCGTCGCCTTTGTCGCCGGCGGCGCCGAGCGCGCGCGGCCCGGTGAGTGCTTGGCGCACCGCCTCGATCGGCACTGCGAGCGTGACGTGCCACGCACCATCGGTCTCCGGCTCGGCCGCGATCGCGAACGCGGCTGCGACCGCGCGATCGAGGCGGGCCTTGACCGCGGGATCGCCGAGCTTGGCGCCGACCGTGCCACCTGCCGCGAGCGGCAGCGTCGGCAGCGCAGCAGCGAGATCGCGCTTGGCCGCGTCTTCGGCCGCGCGTCGCGACGTTCCGCGAGCGACCGCCGGACTCGGCGCGTGGCGATCGGCGATGCCCAAGCCATCCGCGATCACGAGCCCGCGCGCCCAGTCGACGCGAGCCGGCGCCGCCGAGGCCGCTGGCTCGAGCGCCGCGACCACGATCGCGACGCGTAACATGTCGAACCTGCGGCGCACGCCGCTATGATCTACCAGATGCTCGGCGGCCGCGCGATCGCAGCGCTTCTGCAACTCACTCCCATTCGATCGTGCCGGGCGGCTTGCTCGTGATGTCGTAGACCACGCGATTGATACCGCGCGCTTCGTTGATCACGCGGCTAGAGATCCGGCCAAGCACCTCGTACGGCAGCTGGACCCAATCCGCGGTCATGCCATCGCGCGAGTGCACCGCGCGCAACGCGAGCGTCTCTTCGTAGGTGCGCGCATCGCCCATCACGCCGACCGACTTGACCGGCAACAGCACGCCGAACGATTGCCAGATCGTCTCGTACAAGCCGGCCGCGCGGATCTCTTCTTCGATGATCGCGTCGGCGGCGCGCAACACATCGAGCCGCGGCTTCGTGAGGTTGCCGAGGCAACGCACCGCGAGGCCCGGGCCGGGGAACGGTTGCCGCCACACCATGTGGCGCGGCAGCCCGAGCTCGCGCTCGAGCTGGCGCACTTCGTCTTTGAACAGCTCGCGCAACGGCTCGACGAGCGCGAGCTTCATCCGCTCGGGCAAGCCGCCGACGTTGTGATGGCTCTTGATCGTGTGGCTCGGCCCCTTGAACGACACGCTCTCGATGACGTCCGGGTACAGCGTGCCCTGGGCCAGGAACTTAGCGTTGTCGATTTGCTTCGACTGATCCTCGAACACGCCGATGAACTCGTAGCCGATGATCTTGCGCTTCTTCTCGGGGTCGGTGACGCCTTCGAGCGCGCCGAGAAACCGAGCCTCGGCATCGATGACCCGCAGGTCGACCTTGAAGTGATCGCCGAACATCGCGGCGACTTGCTCGCGCTCGCCGCGGCGCAACAGGCCGTTGTCGACGAAGATGCAGGTCAGCCGATCGCCGATCGCACGGTGGATCAACGCCGCCGCGACGCTCGAGTCAACGCCGCCCGACAGGCCGCAGATCACGCGCCCGTGGTCGCCGACCTGCGCGCGAATCCTGCCGACCGCCTCGTCGACGAACGACGCCATCGACCAATCGCCGGCCGCGCCGCACACCGCAAACAAGAAGTTGCCGAGCAGCTCCGCGCCGCGCGGAGTGTGCACGACCTCGGGATGAAACTGCACGCAGTGGATCTTGCGCGCTTCGTTCGCGAACCCCGAGAACGCGCAGTTGTCGCTCTCGGCGGTGTGCACGAACCCGGGCGGCAGCGCGTCGACGTGATCGCCGTGGCTCGCCCAGACCGCGAGCTCTTCGCCGGCAGTGACGGTGCGAAACACGCCAGACTTTTGCTTCACGCGCACGGTCGCGCGGCCGTACTCGCGTTTGTCCGCCGGCCGGACAACGCCGCCGAGCAGCTTCGCGGTGAGCTGCGCGCCGTAGCAGATGCCCAGCACCGGGATGCCAAGCTCGTAGAGCGCGGCCGGAATCGTCGGCGCGCCGTCTTCGTAGACCGAGCTCGGGCCGCCGGACAGCACGATGCCGACCGGGGCCATCGCCTTGATCTTCGCGGGATCGGCGGCGAGCGTGTACGGGTGGATCTCGCAGTAGACCGATTGCTCGCGAATCCGGCGGGCGATCAGCTGGGTGTACTGAGATCCAAAATCGAGAACGAGGACGAGCTGATGGGCCATAACCGTTATTCGACGCGGTAGTTCGGCGCCTCTTTCGTGATGATCACGTCGTGGACGTGGCTCTCGCGCAGCCCGGACGACGAGATCTTGACGAACCGCGCCTTCGCGTGGAGCTCGGCGATCGTCGCGGCGCCGAGGTAACCCATCGACGACCGCAGACCGCCGACGAGCTGATAGATCGATTCGCGCAGCGCGCCCTTGTACGGCACGCGACCTTCGATGCCTTCGGGCACGAGCTTGCCCGCGCTCTCGACCTCGGCTTGAAAGTAGCGATCCTTCGAGCCTTCGGCCATCGCGCCGATCGAGCCCATGCCGCGATACGACTTGTAGCTGCGGCCTTGGTAGAGGATGACCTCGCCCGGCGCTTCGTCGGTCCCGGCGAACAGCGAGCCGATCATCACGGTGTCGGCGCCGGCGGCGAGCGCCTTCGCGACGTCGCCCGAGAACTTGATGCCGCCGTCCGCGATGATCGCGACGCCGGAGCCCTTCGCGGCCGCGACCGAGTCCGCGATCGCGGTGAGCTGCGGCACGCCGACCCCGGCGACGATCCGCGTGGTGCAGATCGAGCCCGGCCCGACGCCGACTTTGACCGCGTTGACGCCGCACTCGATCAGGGCGCGCGTCGCATCGCCGGTCGCGACGTTGCCGGCGACGAGCTGGATCTTCGGGAACAACTTGCGCGTCGCACGAACCGCTTCGAGCACGCCGGCCGAATGGCCGTGCGCGGTATCGACGCAGATCACGTCACAACCGGCCGCGACGAGCGCTTCGATCCGCTGCTCGCGATCACCGCCCACGCCGACCGCCGCACCGACGCGCAACCGGCCGAGCTCGTCGACCGCCGCGGTCGGATGCTCCTCGGCTTGCTCGATGTCGCGGATCGTGATGAGGCCTTTGAGCGCGCCCTTCGCGTCGACGACGAGCAGCTTCTCGATCCGATGCTTGTGCAGCAGATCTTTCGCTTCATCGATCCCGACGCCGTCTTTGACGGTCACCGGGTTCTTCGTCATCAGCTCGCCGACCTGCAGCGTCAGCCGTTTCTCGAACCGGACGTCGCGGTTCGTCAGGATGCCGACCGGCCGCTTCTCGGCATCGACGACCGGCAAGCCGCTGATCCGGTGATGGCGCATGATCGCGAGCGCCTCTTCGAGCGTGCGCGACGGCGCGATCGTCAGCGGATCGACCACGATGCCCGACTGCGCCTTCTTGACGCGCGTGACCTCGCGCGCCTGCTCTTCGATCGTCAGGTTCTTGTGAATGAACCCGATGCCGCCTTCGCGCGCCATGCGAATCGCGGTCTGCGACTCGGTGACGGTGTCCATCGCCGAGCTGACCAGCGGCATGCGCAGCGGAATCGCCGGGGTCAGGCGCGTGGTCAGATCGACGTCGCGCGGCAGCACTTCGCTGTGCGCCGGGACCAGCAGCACGTCGTCGAAGGTGAGGGCCTCTCGGAGGTTGTCCTCGAGCATGGCGCACTCTACGGGAGCGGTCTGATCTGAGCAAGCAGGAGGGATCCAACCGGCCGGAATCACTTCCCTCGTCGAGACGGAGCCCGAGCCGCAGCTAGTGCTTCTCGGCGTGGATCTGGCTGCTGACGTGGTTCTCTTGCCGGTTGATCTGGCGCTGCTCGGGCTTCGTGATGTGGCCGCCGTGCGCCGCCGCATCGGCGCGCTCCTCGTTGCGAATCGCGTGATCCTCGCGATGGATCTGGTTCGCTTGGCCCGGCGTCAGCTTGCCGCTCGCGACGCCGTTATCGACCCGGCGGTTTTGGTTCGCGAGGCGATCGTTGACTTCGGCGCGCCGCGGATGGTTCGCATCCCAGTTGCCATCCGCGAAGCTCGGGGTGGCGATCGACATCACGGCAACGGTAAGTAAGGCGCTAAGCGTTTTGATCATCGTGCTGGTTGGAAGCGCGACCGCGACCCGACGTTAAAGCCAAAACGTGGCGCCGATGTAGGACAGCTACGGCTGTTGCCAGGCGCGAATCACGTCGCGGCCCGCTTTGATGTAGGCGGGATCGACCGAGCCGGTCGGCGCGCGCGGCGGCGTCGCCGGGCACTTGCCGGAGATCCAGCAGAACGAGTGCACCGCCTCCTGCGCGGTTTGCGCTTCGTCAGCGCCCGCATCGATCGCGAAGCGGGCGAGCACGTCGAGCGCGCGTGCATCTTTGATCCGGCCCAAGCCGTTCGCGATCGCGAGGCGATCGTCTTTCGCGGCTGATTTCGCGGCGACCAGCAATGGATCGAGCGCGCGCTGATCTGCGACGCCCGCGAGCGCCCACAGCTCGGCGTGGCGCGCCTTGTCGTCGGTCTCGTGGGCGAGCGCGGCGATCAGCGTCGGTACGGCGCCCGCTGCGCCGGTGGTTTGCAACGCGGACGCACCGAGCATGCGCAGCTCGCCACTCGAGCTACGTAACCAGCCGAGCGCGATCGGCAGCGTGAGCTTGTCGTAGCCGTTCGCGTTGAGGATCGACACCGCCCAATCGGCGGCCTCGCCGGTCGCGCGCCCGTGAGCCGCGAGGCGCTGCGCGAACGGAACATCCTTCGCCGCGACGCGCAGGGCGACCGCCGCGATCACCGCGTCGTCAGCGCGCAGCCGATACATCAGCTCGAGCAACGCGATCGCGGCGGGTTGATCGCAGGCGGCGAGCTGGAGCAGCGCAGCGCGCCCCGGTCCAGGCCGATAGGCAGCGTCGGGCTCCCAGTACGCGGCGGCGCGGACTCGATCCGAGCACGGTGTGCGGGTCGCGAGCTGGCGCGCCGCGAGCGCTCGTTCGGCGACAAACCGCTCGGCGTGAACGTGGAGCACGCGCGTCGCGAGCGCTCCAAGCCGTTGCTGCGCCGGCAGCTTGCGATCGAGGATCTCGGCGATCGAGCCGAACGAGGTCTGCGCGAAGTACGACAGCCCGACGATGTCCGCGCCCGGCCAGGCCGAGGCGTGCTCGTCCGCGGTCATGCCGCGCAGATCACGATCGCGAACGACGCCGCTATCGAGCCAGTCGTGCATCGCGATCGCGAACTTCGCGGGATCGCCGTCTAGCGCGGCCACGAGTGCGGTCGCGCGCTGCACCTTCGGGGCCGCGAGTGGCACCGGCACCGGCGGATAGTTCCGGGCGGCGAGGCGCGCGTCGCGGTGAGCGAGCCACCAGTCGAGCCACTGCTGATGCCACGCGGCGAGCTCTGCGGGTCCGGTCCGCGCGGGGCTCGCGATCTCGGTCGACGTCAATGTCCGCAACCGGGCCTGCGCCGCCGCGCGGATGTCGGCGCTCGGCGATTCGAGCAACGCCGCGAGCGTCGGGATATCGCGGTCGACGTCGTAGATCGCGGCGACCGGATCGGGCGATGGCTGGAGCAATGCCGCGGTGATCACGCGCGCGGTCAGTCCGACCTCCGCCGGCTTGGCCTTCGCGGCGATCGCGCGCAGGTCGGTCAGCGTCAAGCCGTGTCGGTTCAGGCCGATCAGGCCGTCGTCGGCGCCATCGGCTGCGAGCGCAACCGGC
>CAZDGY010000007.1:20121-26793 GCA_964504685.1 uncultured Kofleriaceae bacterium
GCAGCGTGTCTCCCGCGCCGAGCGGCCAGACCAGCGGCGGTTGCCGATGCGCCGGCGGCTCGATCGCAACCTCGGGCTGACCGCCGAGCTCGCGCGGGCGAACCACGACGACGACGCGGCTGCCCGCCGCGATCGGGATCGGCACGAGCGCGGTCTGCTCGAACCACACGCCGACGAGCACCTCGTCGACGAGAATGCGCTGCATGCCCGCCGGTGGTGGCCACGCCCCCGCCTCGGCCGCGGTCTGCGCGTGCCCGAGCAATACCGCCTCGGCTGCGCGCACCGCATCACTCGCGCCATCGACGTAGTCGGCGGCCGCGACCCGCGCCCAGCACAGCGCGACGAGCAATCCGAGCGAACGCACCATGGATCAGACGCGTAACCTACCGCGACGGCCTACCCGGAAGATCGTGCTTGTCCGAGCCAGCCCGGTTGGCTATGTGAAAGCGTCGTGATCGCGCCCTGCCTCGACGAAGAACAGGCCCTCGCGTTCCTGGCCGGCGACCTCGCGGCAGACCGCCACGGCACGGTCGAGGCCCACGTCGACGACTGCAACTCTTGCCGCCAGGTGCTCGCCGCGCTCGTCCGCAACGTCGCGAGCGCTGGCACCCTGCCCGGCCACACCCGCGCCCAGGCAGCCCAGCGGTGGGAGGTCGGTCACGCGATCGGCCGCTACGTGATCCGTGGGCGGATCGGCCGCGGCGGCATGGGCAGCGTATATCGCGCCGATGACACGGAGCTCGGCCGTGCAGTCGCGCTCAAGCGTTTGCACGCGGCTGCCGACACCGAGGCTCGCGCACGACTCGTGCGAGAAGCGCGAGCGGCCGCTCAGCTCTCGCACCCGAACGTCGTCACGATCTACGAAGTCGGCGACGACGCGGGCACGCCGTTCATCGCGATGGAGCTGATCGACGGCATGACGCTGACCGCGTGGCTCGCCGAGAGCCCACGGCCGTGGCGCGCGATCGTCGCGGTGCTCGCGCAGGCAGGTCGCGGGCTCGCGGCTGCGCACGACCACGGGCTCGTCCATCGCGACTTCAAGCCCGACAACGTGCTCGTCGATCACAGTGGTCGCGCGCGCGTCGCCGACTTCGGGCTCGCGCGTGCAGGCGATACCCCGCCAGGGACCCACGAGGATGCCCCCGCCGCTCGCGACGCTCGACTCGCCCGCCTGACCGCGACCGGCTCGCTCGCCGGCACGCCCGCGTACCTCGCGCCCGAGCTCGTCGACGGCGCCACGCCAGATCCGCGCAGCGATCAGTACGCATTCGCGATCACGCTGTTCGAAGCGCTGCGCGGCCAGCATCCATTCCCTGGCGCCTCGCCCGAGGCGATGTGGACCGCGATGGCAGCCGGCAAGATCCGCGACGGTGGGCGCGACGTGCCCGGCTGGCTCGATCGTCACGTCCGGCGCGGTCTCGCGGTCGCCCCCGCCGAGCGCTGGCCCGATGTCGCGAGCTTCGTCGCCGCGATCGATGGCCGGGACCTGAGCCCGGCCAGCAGCGCAACCGCATGGCGGCGCGGTTGGATCGTCCGCGGAGCGCGCCGACCGATCTGGCCGTTGCTCGTCGGCGGCGGAGCACTCGCGGCGGCGATCGCGGTCGTGCTCGCTCTGCCCAGCTCGCATCGCGATCCGTGTAGTGACACCGCGGCGCCGATAGCCGCGTTATGGCCGGCCCGCCGCGCCGCGGTCGAGGGCTCGCTGCCACGCGACGTCGCCCCGGCGACGCTCGCTGCCCTCGACGCGTTCGCGGAGCGCTGGCGCACGGGCGCACAGGCTGCATGCCGCGCGACCACCGACGGCTCGCAATCGCACGAGCTCGCCGACCGGCGCGCCGCATGTCTCGACCGCGCGCGGATCCGGATCGAAGCGGTGCTGGACGACATCGCAAAGCCAGGCGCGCTCGCATCTGCCGAGTCGCTGCCCGACCTCGCCGCGTGCGCAGATCTCGCGCAGCTCCAGCACGGAGAACCGCTGCCCACGTCGCGCAAGGACCGGGAGCAACTCGACGCCGCCGAGCGCGACCTCGCGCACATCGACCTGCTGCGCGATCGTGGCGAGCTCCACGCCGCGGGCAGCCTGATCGCCGGGGTGCGCGCCACGGCGAAACGGCTCGACGCGTACTCGCTACTCGCTCGCACCGAGCTCGCCGCGAACGAGCTCGCCCGCGATCTTGGCGATGGCGACGCGCAATCGACCAGCGCGTTCGCGGCGTGGAGCGCGGCAGGCAACGCCGGCGACAGCGACCTCACGCAGATCGCGATGCTCGCGCTCATCTCGGCGGGAGAGCAAACCGACGCGAAAATGCTCGACCAGATCGCAGCCCCGACCGAGGGCGCGAGCCGAATGGACGCTCGCGTCTATCGCGCGTTCGGTGTCGCGCAGCGCAACGCCGGGCGCTACGCCGATTCGATCGCGTCGCTCGAGCGCGCGCAAGCCATCCTCGCGAGGCTGTTGCCCGAGGACAGCCTCGACCGCCTGCTCGCCGACTTCGAGCTCGCCGGCACGCTCGTCATGCACGGCGAGGCCGCCGCCGCGTTGCCGACGCTGCAACGAGTCAACGCCGCGCTGACCAAGCGAGTCGCACCGCTCCGCCGCGAAGCGCTCGACGCTCTGCACGTGCTCTCGATGGCCGAAGCTGCGACCGGCAACTCTACCGCCGCGATCGCCGACGAGAGCGAAGTGCTCGCCCGCCGCACGGAGCTATTCGGCGCGCACGCAGCGGTCACCGCAGTGACGCGCGAGCAACTCGCGACTCGACTCGATGACGCTGGCCGCCACGCCGAATCCGTAGCTGCGCGCGAGCTCGCGATCACCGATCTACTCGCCGCGCCCCACGAGCCGGTCGTCAGCGTCGCGGAGGCGCGGGTCAACCTAGCGACCGACTACATCGAGCTCGGCCGCTACGACGACGCGATCGCCGTGCTCTCGCTCGCCCGGCCCGTTCTAGTCAAAGCGCATGGCGAGCAGCATCCCGACGTCGCGATCGCCGACCTCGCGCTGGTCCACGCGCGAGTCGCGCGTGCCACCGCCACGCACACGACCGCCGGGCTCGCCGACGACGTCGCGCTGCTCGATCGCTTGCAACAAGGGTTCGCACAGACGTTCGGCGCGAGCTCGCAGCCGGTCGCCGCGGTGCTCGAAGTCCGCGGCTCACTCGAGGCCGCGCGTGGCCAGTGGGCCGCCGCCGATCGCGCATACGCGAGCTCGCTCGCAGCGCTCGGTGACCACGCCGGCTCCGATCGCGCCGACGTCGAGCTCGAACGCGCTCGGGCGTTGTGGCAGCTGCATCAACTCGCTGCCGCTCGAGCCGCCGCGCAGGCTGCGGTCGCCGACTATCAGACCGCTGGGCGCGACGAGCGTGTCGCGGCCGCGCGCACCTGGCTCGCCGCGCACACGTAGCTCGCGGCGACCGAGCGCACTCGCCCACCGTCGCGTGGCCCATGGCTTGCGTCTCTTCGGTAGCAAAGGAGTAGTGCCATGAAGCTCATCACGCTCGTCACCACGCTCACGCTCGCGCTCGGCGGTTGCGCAGCGAACGAACGCTACATCGTGAGCGCATCGCCGCCGGCCGCGCAAGATGAGGTCGTCGTCGCGCGCCCCGGGTATTTCTGGGTCCACGGCCACTGGATTCGCGAAGGCAATCGCTGGGCTTGGCGCGGCGGCTATTACCAAGCCGAGCGCCCCGGCTACAGCTATCGCGAGGGCGGCTGGCAGCGAAACGGCAACGCCTACGTCTGGGTCGAGGGCGGCTGGCGCACGCAAGGCTGAGTTACAGTCGCTGCGAATGACGCGCACCGAGCTCGTAGCGTTCTTGCGGAGCGAGCGGCTCGGTGGGGTGTCGACGCTCGGTGATGACCGCGCACCGCAGCCAGCGGTCGAGCTCGCCGCCGTGGAGCTCGCGCGATGAAGTTCGCGATCTTTGGGGCCGGCGCGGTCGGCTGTTGGATCGGCGCCAGAATGGCGGCGACCGGCGCTGACGTCACGCTGATCGGCCGAGCGAAGCTGATGGCGGAGATCAGCAACGGCATTCGCGCGACCGATCTCGCCGGCGGTGACGTCGACGCCAAGCCGCGCACCGCGACCGATGCCAGCGCCGCCCGCGAAGCCGACATCATCGTCGTCACCGTCAAGTCGACCGCGACGACGACCGCTGGCCGCGAGCTCGCCGCCGTGGCCAAGCCCGATGCGGTGATCGTCAGCCTGCAAAACGGCGTGCGCAACGCGGACTTGCTCGCCGCCGCCCTGCCCGGTCGCCGCGTGCTCGCCGCGATGGTCGAGTTCAACGTGATCAAGCCCGCGCCAGCGACCTATCACCGCGCGACGATCGGCAAGCTGATCGTGCAAGCCGATCCGGGCGCATTGCCGCTCGCGGTCGCGTGGCGCGCCGCCGGGATCACGACGCAGATCCGCGAGGACATGCCCGCGGTGCTGTGGGGCAAGCTCGTGCTCAACCTCAACAACGCGATCAACGCGCTATCGGGCGTGCCGCTCGCGACCGAGATGGTGCAACGCGATTTTCGGCGCTGCTTTGCCGCCGCGCAGCGCGAAGCACTTGGCGCGCTCGCCGCCGCGAAGATGCCGATCGCGCAGCTGATCGCGATCCCGCCGAAGTGGATGCCGACGCTGCTGTCGCTGCCGGATGCGATCTTCCGGGTCGTCGCGAAGCGCGCGGTCGCGATCGATCCGGCCGCGCGCTCGTCGATGTGGGACGACTTCGAGGCCGGCCGGCCGACCGAAATCGATTTCTTGCAAGGCGAGGTCATCGCGCTCGCCGACAAGCTCGGGCGCGCTGCACCGGTGAATCGCGGGCTGGTGCGCCTCGTGCGCGACGCCGAGGCCGGCGGTCGCCGCGACTGGACCGGGGCCGAGCTGCGCAAACAGCTCGGCGTCTAGTTACGCGGCCCACAGCGCGACCGCGAGGCCCGCGAGCATCGCGAGCACGAGCATCGCGTCGAGAAACCGCCCGTAGCTCTGCAAGCGAGCGCGCAGCGGCGCCCGCATCGCGTGCTCGGTCAACGGCAGCTCCGCGCGCCGCAATTGGCGGACGAGCGCATCGAACCGATCCCAGTCGCGAGCGGCGATGAACCACCACGAGCCGCGCTTTGCTTCGAGCGCGATGCCGTCGCGGTAGACGTGCGCGGTGACGATGCGCGATGCCGGTTGATGAAACCCGAGCACTGCCCAGCCCCACCGTACGCCATCGCGAGTGACCGCGACGTGGGCGCGGCGCACCGCGAACCCGAGTAGCGCGATCGCGACGAACGCGACCGGCAACACGATCTGCGTGCTCGCGTGGCGATTCCACGGATGGCGCGATACGAGGTACCAGGTCAGCGCGCCGAGCAACACGACGAGCACGAGCGCACTGCTCGCGAGTCGGCGCGATCGCGGCGGAGCGCGAAACGTCCCGAGCGGCGTGCCGACCAGGCCGATGCCCGGCGGAAGATCGAGCACGCTCATCGCTGCGGCTCGCCCGCAGAGCTCGGGTCGACCGCGGCCCGCAGCGCGCCGATCAATGCCGCCCGCTCGTCGGCGTCGGTCAAGCGGTGACCGCCGCGGGTCAGGTAGAACACGTCGGCGACCTTCTCGCCCTCGGTCGAGACCTTCGCGAGCGAGATGTCGAGCCCGAGCTCGGCGAACGTCTGCGTGATCGCGTACAGCACGCCGGGGCGATCGAGCGTGAACACCTCGACGATCGTCGCCTGGGTCGAGTCGTCGTGCAGCCGGATCTCGGTGACCACGCCGGGCGTGACCCGCGCCGGCAACCCGCTTTTCGGCCGCCGCCTCGCGATCAGCGCCGCGACGCTCGCCGGGTCGAGCGTGGTCGCGAAGAGCTCGCGCAGGTCGGCGGTGACTTTCGGCCAGCGCGGATCGTCGTCGGTGATCGCGGCGCCCTTGCCGTCGCGGACGTAGAACGTATCGAGCGCGAGACGCTGCCCTCCGTGCTCGCCGTGGCCGAGCGCGGCGCCGAGCACGTCGACGCGATGAGCAGTCAGCGCGCCCGCGATCGCGGCGAGCGCACCGGGCACGTCGGGCGCGACGACCGCGACCTCGCTGTGGCCCTTCATCGGGAAGCAGCGGACCTCGATCGCGATCGGCGGCTGCTTGTGCGCGGTCGTGATCATCGTCCGGACGTGACGGGCGGCCTGGCGCGGCGTGAGCTGGACCAGCAGCTGCGGATCGACGCCGGCGACCGCGGCGCGCGCATCGGGCTCGCTGATCGCGCCGTCACCGACGACGATCTCCGCGATCCGGCGGCGCGCTCCATCATCGGGCGCGCTGCCGCCCTCGGGTCGCTCGCCGCGAATGTGCGCGCGAGTCCGCAGCATGAGGTCGCGCAGCAAGCCGTCCTTCCACGCCGACAGGTTGTCGGGAGCGGTCATCGCGGTGTCGCACAGCGTGAGCAGATAGAGCTGGACCAGCCGCTCCTCGCCGCCGGGCTCGTTCGCGCCGATCCGTTCGGCGAACCGCGTGATCACGTCGTGATCGGCGAGGTCGCGGCGCTGCGACAAGTGGCTCATCGTCAGGTGCTGGCGCACGAGCATCTCGGCGAGCTCGCCGTCGGCATCGGTCATGCCGATCCGGCGAGCGACCGCGCGCGCGATCACCGCGCCCTTCTCGGCGTGGCCTTTGCCGAGCGGCTTGCCGACATCATGGAGCAGCGTCGC
>CAZDGY010000008.1:0-26437 GCA_964504685.1 uncultured Kofleriaceae bacterium
ACCGGCTTCTGTGCCGACGCTGCGGCTTCGGGCGGTGCTTGCGACACGACCGGTGAAACGTTGTGCGCCGACGCCCGCCAATACTGCGATCCGACGACGTTGGTCTGCACGAACGACGCCCTGGTCGGCGCGGCGTGCTCCGACACGGTCCCGTGCGTCGCCGAAGCGAACTGCAACACTGCGACCGGCAAGTGCGAGGCGGTGCCGACGGTCGGCCAAGCGTGCTCGACGATCGGCGGTACCGACTGTCTCGGCGACCTGCAGTGCGTGAGCAACGTGTGCACCTTGCCGGGTCCCGGCCCGGTGTGCATGTAGTGGGTTCCAGCCCACTCGACTGTGATGACTGCAGCATGTAATTCGGATCCATCTTGGGTCGGGAAACAAGCTCGTGTAGGGTCGGCCGCATGAAGACCCTCCTCGCGGGCTTGCTGCTCGCGGCGACCACAGTGGCGTGCGACGGCGGAGGCGGCGGCATCGCCGTCACAGACCTCGCCGCGAAGATCCAGGCGGCGGAATGCGCAGGGCAAGTCGCGTGCGACGACATGCCGGACGACGCGACCTGCGCCACGACCGCGCATACCGACAGCACGGAGCAAGAGACCCTGCTCGCCGAGGTCAAAGCCGGGACCGTGATCTACAACAGCGAGGTCGCGAGCCAGTGCATCGCGTTCTTGCAGAACGTGTGCGAGTTCCAGGGCACGCACGTCGTCAACCCCTGCCTCGGGATCTTCGACGGCACGCTCGCGATCGGCTCGCCGTGTGAAGAAGACGAGCAGTGCAAAGGCTTCAAGGCGCAGACCGCGAGCTGCGTCGCGACCGACGAGACGTGCTCGCGCGCGACCGCATGTTGTCCGGGCATCTGCACCGCGGCACCACCGCTTGCCGCATCGGGTGCGAGTTGCGCCGGCACGAGCTGCGTCGCCGGCTTCTACTGCGCGCAGACCACCGAGACGTGCCAACCGATCGTGACGACCGCCGGCGCGGCCTGCGACGGCTTCGACGGTTGCGCAAACCCGATGTACTGCAACGAGACCGAGGCCGGCACCGAAGTGTGCGCGTTGGCCGCGGCGACCGGCCAGGCGTGCGACCCGACCGCGCTCGAGCCATGCGCGAGCTCGAATGCCTACTGTGACTCGACGATGCTGCTGTGCACCGCGAAGGCGCTGCCGGGCGCCGCGTGCTCGGCGGCCATTCCGTGCGTCGGCGAAGCGAACTGTGACGTCAGTGGCCTGTGCGTCGCGATCCCGACCGAGGGCCAGCCTTGCTACCTAGGCGGCGGCGTCGAATGTCTCGGCGGTCTGACCTGCTCGGCGTCGTCGGTGTGCACGCTCGCGACCGCGATCATCACGACCTGCACGATGTAGCGCCGCGCGCGACGCACCTCGTGTACCGTCGAGGAATGCGTAGCGCGCTGCTCGTTATCCTGATCATCGCAGGGTGTGGCGATAATCACGATGGCGGCCGCGATGCGAGCGGTGATGTCGCGGCCGGGGTCGCGCTTGCCGATCTGGCTGCGCTGAGGCACGACGCGATCTGCGCCGAACAGATCGCGTGCAGCGACATCCCCGATATGGCGACGTGCGATGCGGCGGTGACGAGCGACACGACCCAGCTCGACACGCTGATCGCCGACGTCATGGCGGGCATCGTGACCTACGACGGCAATGCCGCGACGGCGTGCCTCGCGTACTTGCAGGGCACCTGCACGTTCGCCGGCTTTCACGTCGCGAATCCGTGCGACGCGATGTTCGACGGCACGCTCGCGATCGGCGCTGCGTGCAACGAGGACGCCGAATGCGCCGGCTACGTCGCCGGCAGTGCGACTTGTGTCGCAACGAGCCAGACGTGCGATCGGACGGCCGCGTGCTGCAGCGGCAGCTGCACCGCCACTGCTGGCAAAGGCGCGGTGAGCTCGCCGTGCACGGGCCCGACGTGCGCGAGCGGCCTGTACTGCTCGACCGCGAGCTCGATGTGCACCGCGATCGCGACCACCGCCGGGATGAGCTGTTACGGCAGCGATGGCTGCGCCGATCCGATGTACTGCGACGAGCTGTCGAGCGCCGGTGGGATTTGCACGCACGCCGCGGCATCGGGCGATGCATGCGAGCCGACCGCGACGCTGCCGTGCGCCGAGGGCAGCGACTACTGCGATGTGGAGTCGGCGCTGTGCACGACGAAGTCCACGGTCGGTAACGCGTGCTCGTCCACGATCCCGTGCGTCGGCTTTGCGAACTGTGACACCGGGATGTGCGTCGCGATTCCGAGCCAGGGCCAGCCGTGCTTCACCGGTACCGGCACCGCCTGCCTCGGGGACCTGACCTGCGTGGCCTCGGTGTGCGTTGCGCCGCAGGCGGCGATGACTTGTTCCCTCTAGCGCGAAGCCTCGCTCGCGCTTCAATTCTCGAAGCAATACAGGACTCCGATGGTCGAGCAGGCCTGGTCCCCATTCGCCGTCCATAGGATCCCCGGGCCGGACGTGAGGTCATTGCCGGAGCCGCCGATGCCAGCGTCGGTGCCGCCGTCGGCGCTAGACGTCCAGTCAGAGCAGTCAGCTCCTCCTCCTAACCGTCCACCGTGGGTCGAGCCGGTCCAAACATAATCGCCGAGCACCTCGGTCGTTCCGTCGGGAAACATGTCGATCGCGTGCGCGGGTCCGTTCGCCAGCAGATCGTCGAGGCTCGACGCGACGAGGGTCGTGTTGTCGACCAGGTTCCACGGACCGGCCGACAGCCGATCCGCGGCATCGGCGTGAGACGTCGAGATCCACGCTACCCACTGTCCGCCGAGTGAATACTTGGTCGCCTGCGCTGCGCACAGGTTGTCTGCTCCGGCCGCTCCCGGATCGTCGCCGGTTCCGGATCCGGCGGTAGCGAGGTCGCCGTTGAGGACCAGATCGGTAACAAACGCGCGCGAGACGCGCGGCGCATCGACGCTAACGTGAGCGTCGCCGTGAGCATCGCTGGAGGACGCTGCATCGACGTGCGAATGCTGACCTGCATCCGCAGTCATGTTGGCATCCGATCCACAGGCCGACTGACTCGCAATGCCTCCGAGAGCGAACAACACGAGAGCGTGTCTGCGAGCGCTCGCACGACGCGGTGATGATGCGCTCGGCGCAGAACTGACATGGGGGCCGGTGGTATCGAGGTGGGTCACATCACCCGATGCGCGACGCTTGCAGACGTTGCAAGAAAAGTTCGCGATGGCACACTCGCCCGCGTGTCCTGCCCGGAGCCCGACGCGTGGTCAGAGCTTGCGGAGGCCGGGCGCCGCGACGAGCTCGAGGTCCATCTCGACGGCTGCGCTGATTGCCGCGAGCTGGTCGGTGCGCTGCTGCGGGTGTCGACGACCGAGCACACAGTCCTGGCGCCCGAGCTCGCGACCCGCGGCGCGAAGATCGGACGGTATGTGGTCGAAGGTCGAATCGGCGCTGGCGGTATGGGGATCGTGCTCGCCGCTTACGATCCACACCTAGAGCGAACGGTCGCGCTCAAGTTGGTGCGAGTGCTCGATTGAGGCGCGGCGACGATCGAGCACGCACGGACACGGCTCGTCGCCGAAGCGAAGGCGATGGCACGGCTCGCGCATCCGAACGTGGTCGCCGTGCACGAGGTCGTCGAGGCCGGCGACGACTTCTTCATCGCGATGGAACGGGTCGACGGACCCGATCTCGCGACCTGGCTCGCCGAAACGCCGCGAGCGCGTGCCGAGGCGTTGCGGGTTGTCGTCGGTGCGGGCCGCGGAATCGCAGCCGCTCACGCCGCAGGTTTGGTTCATCGCGACGTCAAGCCGGCGAACATCTTGATCGGCCGAGACGGTCGCGCTCGGATCACCGATCTCGGGCTCGCGGCCACGATCGCCGAGCTCGATCGCGATGCGCCGCTGGCTCCGGCGGCTTTCCCCAACGGGTCGGCATCCCGATTGGTCGGCACGCCCGGATATCTCGCACCCGAGGTCGCGGCCGGCGCGCGCGGCGATGCGCGCTCCGATCAATACGCGTTTGCGATCACTGCCTGGCAGGCGTTGTTCGGGAACCGGCCCGGTCCGGACCGGCGAGAGCGCGGCCGGGTCGCCCGCGTGCTGCGCCGTGCACTGGCCGAACCGCCGGCTGAACGCTTTCCGTCGATCACCGCGCTCGTCGACCAACTCGAGCGTGCGGGCCACCCGCGTTGGCCGCGTTACATCGTCGGCGCGCTAACGCTGGCCGCCGTCGCGCTCGGGATCGCGTGGTGGCGCGAGCGCGATCACGGTAGCGCCGACACCGCCTGCGAGCGCGACCCTGCGGTTGGAGGCGTGTGGAGCTCGTCGCGGCGAACGGAGCTCGCAGCGTCACTCGCGATGCTCGACACATCACCGACCCATGCGCTCGCTCCCCACGCGATCGAGCTAATCGACGAGCGTGCGCGCGGATGGAGCGCCGCGGTCGTCGACGTGTGCACTGCACTCCACCGCGGTACGCAGTCGGCGGAGCTCGCCAACCGTCGCGGCGCTTGTCTGGAAGACCAGCGACATCAGCTCGCGGCGGTCATCGATCCGATCGGCGAACGCACCAACGCCGTGCAGGCGCTCGTCGAAGTCGCGCAGTTGCCGACCGCCGCCGCGTGCGATGACCCCGCTGGCCACGGCCGGTGGAACCTCCCGCTACACCAATTGGCGCGCACCGAGCTAGTCGCGATCGAGGCGCTACGGGAGGCGGGCCGATACGACGAAGCGATGACTCGCCTTAGCTCGCTCGCGCCGATCGCGCCAAAGAACGACCCCAGCTTCGCCGCCACGATCGCCTACACGCGGGCGGACATCGCGATGCGCGCTGGCAACGACAACGACGCGCTGACCTTCGCCCACGAAGCGGTCGCGCTCGCCGAGCGTGGGCGCGACGACAAAGTGCGCGTCAACGCGATGGTCGTGCTGGTCGCAATTCTCGTCGATCTCGGTCGGTCGACCGAGTTAGCGGCGGTCGTCCCGTTGCTCGAAGCGGCGGCAGGACGCATTACCCTCGACGACGCGCTCGCGGCACATCTCGAGAACACCCTTGGTAACGCCGCAGATTCGGCGGGGCACTACGCCGAAGCCGAGCGCCACTATCGCGCGGCGCTCGCCGCTAACGAGCGCGAGTACGGCGGCACGGCGGCTCCTATGATCGCTGGCGTGCTCGGCAACCTCGGTTCGGTGCTTCAAGAACAAGGCAAGCTCGACGACGCGCGAGCGTTTCTCGACCGCGCGGTCGCGATGTTCGAGGCGACGCTCGGGCCCGATCATCCGGAGATCGCGACCTTGCTCATCGATCTGGGGACGATCTCACTTGCGGATGATCTCGATCGCGCTGCCGCTCTGTTCGAGCGCGCGAGCCGGATTCGCGTCGCCGCGCTCGGGCCGGATCATCCCCGCATGTTCGAGCCGACGATGATGCTCGGCCGCGTCGAGACGCAGCGAGGCCACCGCGATCAAGCGCTCGAGCTGTTCCGTCGTGCGCTCGCACTTGCGGAGCATGGCTTCGGCGCTGGCCATCCAGCCGTTGCGTCAGTGCAGTTCCAGATCGCATCGCTGCTCGCCGATCGCGATGCTCGAGCCGCGCTCGAGCTCGCCGAAGACTCGGTGAAGATCTGGGAGGCAACCGGTGCGGTCCAAGTCGATGCCTATGCGGCTCGCTATCTGCTCGCGCAGCTCCTGTGGCATGACGGCGCCCATGCTCGCGCGCGCGCCCTCGCAGAGACCGCGCGCGCTGGTTACGCCGCACTCGGTCCGAACTATGACAATGCCGCGACTGGGGTCGCAACGTGGCTGGCGGCCCACAACTCACGATGATGGGTGACGAGGAGCTCGACGGCTTGATCGCCGCATCGGGCGCACGGTGGTCCGGGTTGCAGGTCGAACGAACCGAGCTCGCCCGCGCGCTTGCCGAGCGCACGCTCGGCGCAGATTCGCGCTACGCCCTCGACATCGCATTGATGTGCGGTCTCGCGCGAGGCGACGCATCGGCGCTCCGGGCGTTCGAAGCCGAGATCGTTCCCGATGTTCGGGGTGCGCTCGCGCGGCTCGATCCGTCTGGACACCTCGTGGAAGATGCACTGCAACAGGTCCGGGTGAAGCTGCTCGTTGCGGAAGGTGAGCCACGGATCGTCGAGTATCGAGGCCGCGGTGCTCTCGCCGCCTGGGTCCAGGTGATCGCGATCCGCGAGACGTTGATGCTGCGGCGCCGCACACGCAACGAGCGACCGGTTTCCGAAGACGCACTGTTGATCGCGGTCGAAGGCAATCCCGCGCTCGCCCTCACCAAGCAGGCGCATCGCGCCGACCTTGCAGCTTCCTTCCAAGCCGCGCTCGCGGCGTTGACACCGCGCGAGCGGACGTTGCTCCGGTTGTGCTTCGTCGAAGCGACCGGGACCGAGCAGCTCGCCGAGCTATACCAAGTCCACCGGGTCACGATGTTCCGCTGGCTGAGCGACGCACGCGCGCACTTGCTCGACGGGCTTCGCAGCGAGCTGATGGCTCGGGTCGGTGTGGACGCCAACGATGTCGACAGTCTGATCACGGCGCTGGCGTCAAGCCTCGATGTGGCGTGGTGATCGACGACCAAGCTGGCCCGACCTCTCGAAATCTGTGCAACCTCCGGCCCGCGCGTGCATCGGCGGAGGTGAGACACGCGTTCTACGATATGCTGGAGATCGTGCCGCACGGAGGACACACGTGAGTCAAGCCGCGACCAGCCCCACGGCGTCGACCCCTGCGCCAGCTACCGCGGCGACGCAAGTCCCCGCGCCCACCACCGCTACGACGCAAGCCCCGGCGCCTACGACTGCGCCTCAAGCCGGCCCCGTGCAGGGTGCCGGCGTGCAAGCGTTGAATCAGCTGATCGCCGGCCCTGGGCCGCTCGACCCGAATGCGGTGGTTGCGCTGATCCGCCGGTATCCAAACGATCGCGACGCGATGCTGATTCGCCTGCACTCGACGGTCGGCAATGGCTTCGTCCAGCAGGTGACTGCCGGGCTCGGTGGGAATCAGGCCGCGCCGGTGGCGCTCGACGGCGTGGTCCAAGACGGCGGCATGCTGGGTGCGAGCGTGACCGTGGGTGCAGCCACCGCCTCTGCGCACGTGACACTCGACCATCCGGCGGAGGCGGCGATGACCTCGGTGAGCGCCGACTGGCGACCGGTGTTCTCGATCAGCGCGCGCGTACCGTTGGCGCAGATCCAAGCGAGCGGCATCTCTCCCGACCAGGTCGCCCAGATCACCAAGGTGTCGCTGATGGCCGGTCCGGCCGCAGCCGTCTCGTACCACATCGACGGTGATGCGTTGGTGCTTGGCCTCGCCGGCGCGGCGTCGCCGAACCAGCTCAACACGACCTTGTTCAAGCTCTACCTCCGAATGGACTGACCGTTGCGCTCGGAGTCCACGCGACCATGTTCCACACCGAGTCCTCTGAATGGAATCGTGCCGACGAACGCGACAGGATCGCGCAAGAACAGCAGCAGATCTCGGCAGCGGCAGGCAACGCCTCGGACGCCGCATTCGTCGCAACGGAGCAAACGAGGCTTGCCGCCGATCAAGCCCGGCTCGCAGCCGACACCGGGCCGACGTACGTCATGCTCGACGAACACGGATATCCGGTATCGGCTGCAACGCCCGCCGCGACCCCGGCTGCAACGCCCGCCGCAACCCCGGCTGCAACGCCCGCCGCAACCCCGGCACATTAGCTCCGTCGCTCTAACGCATCTCTGAACGCGACGCGAGTAACGACTCGCCATCGCGCAGCGGGAGCTCGATCGCGAACCGGGCTCCGCCGCCGGGGGCGTCGGTGATCGTGATCCGACCGCCGTGATCCGACACGATGCGGTGGACGATCGCCAAGCCCAAGCCGGTGCCGCCCTTGTCGTGCTTCGTCGTGAAGTACGGCGCGAACACTTTGTCTTTGACCTCGGCCGGTACGCCGGGTCCGTTGTCCTCGACGACGAGCAGCGCGCGATCGCCGACGTACTTCGTGCTGACCGCGATCCGGCCGCCCTCGCGGTCACCGAGCGCGTCGCGTGCGTTCTCGACGAGATTGAGCAGCACTTGGTTGATCTGATTCTTGTCGCCATCGAGTTGCGGCAGCGTCGAGTCGAGAGTGACGTCGACCGGGATCGCACCGCCTTGGTACAGCGCCAAGCTCGACCGCACGACCTCGTTGAGATCCATGCGCGCGAGCTCTGGCTTCGGCAACCGCGCGAAGTCGGAGAACTCGGCGACGATGTGTTTGAGCCGATCGGCTTCTTGCAGCACCGTCGTCGTCGACTCTTCCATGATCTCGCCGAACGATGGGTGCTGTTTGCGCCACGACTTGCGCAGCGTATCCATCGCCATCTGGATCGGGGTCAGCGGATTCTTGATCTCGTGGGCTAGGCGGCGCGCGATCT
Source organism: uncultured Kofleriaceae bacterium (assembly GCA_964504685.1). Classification (GTDB taxonomy): domain Bacteria; phylum Myxococcota_A; class Polyangia; order Haliangiales; family Haliangiaceae; genus JABFXX01. Next base: position 8,394 of record CAZDGY010000008.1, read on the forward strand.
CTTGCCACGCCGCGATGCGCTCCGCGATCACGAGCCGCTCCTTCGAGGTCTTGAGATCTTCCATCATGAGGTTGAACGCATTCGCGACTTCGCCGACCTCGTCGGCCGAGCGCACCGGCACGCGGTGATCGAGCTCGCCACGCGCCGCTGCGACCGCGCCCGCGACGAGCATGTCCAGATCGCGCGCGGTGCGCCGTGCGACGAACAACCCGACGAGCACGACCGCGCCGAGCGCCCCGAGCGCGAGCGCCGCCGACGTTAGCTCGACGACGAACAGCACGTGATCGAGATCGCCGTCGGATACCGCGGCCTCGATGTACGCGACTGGCGTGCCATCGGGGCCGACGAGCGGCGTGCGCAGCGGCGGATCCTTCGCGAGGCTCGCCCAGTCCTTTTCGGCCGGCGGCAGCAGCACCTCGCCGGACGGCGTGACGATGCGTGCATCGACGCGCCCCGGACGACGCACCGACGCGAGCATGTCGTCAGTCACGCGACGACCGGCGAGCACCGCGACGGTGTAGCCGCGATCGGTGGCGGTCTTCGCGGCTTCGGCGACCAGCACGGTCTCGATCGTCGATGCAGTCATCACCTTGTCGCGCGCGAAGAACGCCGCGCCCTTGGTCGCCTCGGCAAGCTGCCGGATCTCGGGCTTGCCGCTGTCGAGCTCGCCGCGAAAATGCGGCGCGATCTTCACGCGATCATCGGGCCCGGTGATCGCGAGGATGTCGAGAGACAAACCGCGCATGAACAACCCCGATTGCTCGCGCAGCCGGCGCTGTGCGGTACGCCGATTTTCTTCGGCGATCTTGTCGAACGTACCGTCTGCCGGCGGCAGCTCGCTCAACAACAGGCTGCCGACGAACGGGTTCTCGCGGCTCGCGAGCGAGTTCGTCGCGTCGGCGACCTGTGACTGAAGGCGGCCGAGCTCGAGCTGCACGGTCTTGTCGGCGAACCGGCGCGTCGCTTCGTAATCCTCGCGATAGCTCGTCGCGATCACCCGCCCCGTCATCACCGCGGCGACGGCGATCGGGACGAGCGCGGCGAGCGCGAACGTCAGCGTGAACCGGCCGCGTAGCTTCACGGATGCGCCTTCGAGCGAACCGGCGAGCCGAACAGGAACAGATCCGCGAAGCACACGCGCCCCAAGCCATCGAACGCGACACCGCGCACGTCGGTGCGATGCGAGATCCGGACCGCGCGAAACCGCAGCGGCACGATCGGGAGGTGTTGCGTGAACGCGGTCGCCGCCGCCGCCGCATCGATCGTCCCGGCTTGCTCTTGTGCGACGAGTGCGTCGTCGCCACCGGCGGCGAACACCGCCGCCCACCACGCTGCCGCATCCATGCGCGGCGCAGCGAGCTCTCCGATCCACAAGTCGGCCTGCCCTTTCGCGATCCGATCGCGCAGCACCTGCGCCGACACCGCCGTGATCGCGGCGGAGATGCCGAGCGAGTCGAGCGCTTGTACGATGTGCTCGGCGAGCTCGCGATCGTCTGGCCGCGTGTCCTCGACGATGATCGACAACCGCAACGCCGACAGCTTGTCCGCCGCGAGCGCCGGTAACCGCCGCGCTGCATCGGCGAGCTGAGCGCGCGCCGCCGCGAGATCCGGGTTCGCCGCGCCCCCGATCGCCGGCGTCGGGCTCGCTTCGGCTGGCACCGGCCAGCGAGCGGGCACGACGCGCTCGCCCGACGTGATCGCGCTCAACCCGGTGCGCGACAGCGCGAGATCGAGCGCGCTACGAAACGCGACATCGGCCGCCACCGCTCCGCGCGCGCGGGAGAACCCGATGTATTCGAGGAGACCGACCGGCCCCGGCACGTCTTCCGCGCGATAGAGCGGCTGACCTCCGGCGAACGCGGTGACGCCCCGCGCCGACAGCTGGGCGGAGCCCGCTTCGAACGCGCGTGCTTCGCCGTCCGGTGTGTCGTACCAGTGCAGCACGATCGCATCGAGATACGGCCGGCCCGCGAAGTGATCGTCGAAAGCGCGCAGCGTCAGCCGATGTTGCGCGCTGTCCAGCTGCGTCACCGCGAACGGCCCCGAGCCGATCGGCTTGGCCGCCGGCGGCTTGCCGCCAGGCGTGATCGCGGTCTGTGGTTGCGCGAGCAGGGTCGCGAGGTTCGCGGTCGGCGCGCGCAACGTCAGCTCGACCGCTTCGCCATCGACTCGCACCGCCGAGACGGTCGCGAGCAACCACGGCGCCGCAACTCGCGCTCGATCGAGCGATGCGGCGACATCTCGCGGGGTGAGCTCGCTGCCGTCGTGAAAGCGCACGCCGCGGTGGATCGGAATCCGCGCGGTCGACGCTTTGACATCGATCGCCGGCGCGCCGTCCGCGAGGTGCGGGACCGCGTTGCCGTCGAGCTCGACCGCGTACAGCGTGTCGAACACGAGCCCGACGACGGTGAGCTCGGCGTGCGAGCGCGCCGCGACCGGGTCGAGCGATGCGGGCGCACCGAGGAGCGATGCGTCGACCGAACCGCCGTAGTGCGGATGGCTCTCGGCGAACGCCCGCGTAGCCCCGAGCCCGAGCCCGAGCCCGACCACGAGCACGACCGCCTTCAATTCAGCCTCCACAGATCGACGCGCGTCTCGCCCGGGATGCGTACCGCTGCGATCGCGACCGGCGCGCCCGTCCCGTCGAGGTCGCCGACGACGATCGCCGCGACGCCGTCCGCCTTCCAATCCTTGCGATACAGCGGCTTCTTCTCGTCGCCGTCCCAGGTGACGACTTTGATCGTATCGGGATCGCCGGGCGCGCTCGCGGCGGCATAGATCACTTCGGGCGCCCCGTCGCGATCGAAGTCTGCGACGTCGAACGCGTAACCGACGTTGCCGAGCTCGTGGTGACCGGCCGGTTCGCAGCCGCTCGCGCCGCATGCCTGGGCGTTGATGTCGAGCCTGCCGGCGACCGACAGCGTCGCGCGGACCTTGAGCGTGCGCGCCTGCGGGTCGAGCATCTCGCGGCAACGTAGCGTGTAGTACGCGCTCGGTCCGCTGCCGACGTGATCGCGCCCCGCCGCGAGCAGCACGGCGCGTTCGCCCGGACACAGCGCGAACCCGGCGCCCGCGGGCTCACCGACCAAGGTCTTGCCGCGCCACGACACGCGCAGTCTCGCCGCGTAGGTAGACACGCTCGCGACGAGCACGCCGCCATCTGCGATCGCCGCGCCGACGACATCGCGCGGCGCCGCGACCCGCCGCTCGCCCGCGAACGGCACTCGCCCGATCTCGCGGACGCGATGCTCGCCGACCGCGAGCGCGATCACCTCGCGCGCGGTCACCGCATAGAGCTCGGGCTTGCCATCGCCGTCGAGATCCGCGAACGCGAGCGCGACCAACGGGGTGTCGAGCTCGGGCGAACCCAGCTTCTGCGGTTTCCAGTGCACCGCGATCGGCGTCGGAGGTTGCGGTGCGGACGGCGGCGCGTGCTGGGCGGCGGCCGCGGCGAGTCGCGCACGCACGTCGGTCGCGAGATCGTGAAGCGCCGCGCTCGACGAATCCGCACCGCCATCCGGCGGCGCTGCCGGCCGGGGGCGAGCCCCGCCCGTCGAGTCAGCGAACGCCGGCGCCGCGAGCGCGCACGACGCGACAACCACGCGGGCAAACGTCGTCAGGTTCAGTCTCCGTACTCGCCGGTCACCGATGTCGCCTCGGTCTGCTCGCCCGGTTTCGGCGCGACCTCGGTCGGCTGCGTGCCCTCGACGAACACTTCGTTCAGCGTCGTCGCCTTGGGCGCACCGTCGGGCGCGAGCAACCCGGTCGCACGATCGATCAGCGCTTCTACGACATGGGCCGGCCGCGGGAACGCCTTCGCGGGAAGGTCGAGCTGCTTCGCGATCTCGAGGAACACCGGCGCGGCGACCTTGGCACCCTGCTCTCCCGGCATCGGCCGGTTGTCGTCGTAGCCGATCCACACGCCGATCACGATGTCCGGCGTCATGCCGATGAACCACGTGTTGCGCGACTCGTTCGACGTGCCGGTCTTGCCCGCGATCGGCGCTTTGATCTTCGCGCCGATCTCGGCCGCGGTGCCCTCGGTCACGACCGAGCGCATCATGTCGGTCGTCACGTAAGCGACCTCCGGGCGCAACACCTGCTGCGCGGGATCGTCGGGCTCGACCTTGCCGTCGATCGCGTCGATGAACCGCGGCGGCGCGTACAAGCCGCCGGACGCGAGCGTCGCGTACGCGTTCGTGATCTCGAGCGGCGTGACTTCGCCGGCGCCGAGCGCGAGCGACATCTCCTTGGGTAGCTCGCTCTGGATCCCGAGCTGTTTCGCCATCGCCGCAACCGACTCGGGCTTGACGTCGTAGGTCACCCGGATCGACACGGTGTTGATCGACTTCGCGAGCGCGGTGCGCAGCCGCACCGGGCCCTCGTAGGTGCCGGTCTCGAAGTTCTTCGGCTTCCACAGGTCGAACACCTCGGGCGCGTCGTTAACGACCGACGCCGGCGTGTACTTGCCCTGATCGAACGCGGTCGCATAGACGAACGGCTTGAACGCCGACCCGGGTTGGCGCTTGGCCATCGTCGCGCGGTCGAACCCTCCCATCACGCTGTGAAATCCACCGACGAGCGCGCGCACCTTACGCGTCTTGACGTCGATCACCACGACCGCTCCCTCGGCGCCGGTCGGCCACACCGCGTGCGCGACTGCGTCTTTGACGCCCTTCACCTCGGGGACCTCGACGTCGACGACGTCGCCCTTCTTGAACCGCTCGCTCGGCTTCTTGCCATCGACGTTGAACCGCGCATCCCAATCGCCGGTCAGTGCGAGCGTCGCAGGAAGGTGACCGAGGTCGAGCGTGAGCTGCTTCTGGTCGTCACTGACGTCGGTGACGACCGCGTCGTAGATCTCGTGCGGCTTGAGCGCGCTGTGCGCCTTCGCGAGCTTCGCGATCTCGGCGTCGATCTTGTCGGGCTTGACCGAGCGCACGACGCGCCCGAGGTGATGGCGCGCATCGACCGCGTGGATGCCATCGCGCAGCGACGTCTCCGCTCGCGCTTGCATCGCGGGATCGAGCGTCATCCGCACTCGCGCGCCGAGGTGATCGATCGCTTCCTTGAGCTTGTCCGGATCGGAGCCGACTTGCTTGGTCAGCCGCGCCTCGAGCTCGTTCGTCGCGACGCCCATCCATTCCGGATCGGCGCCCGCGGCATGCTGCTCGTAGATCTGGATCGGCGCGTCGATGTACTTCTGCGCGTCGGCCGCCGAGATCTTGCCCATCTTGAGCATCGACTGCAGCACGTAGACTTGGCGCGCCTTGACCTGCTCGGGGTGCTTACCGCCGTGCAGCTCCTTGTAGAAAATCTCCGGTGACTTCGGCAGCGCGCCGAGCACCGCGGCCTCGCCGATGTTGATCTGCGTGATGTCCTTGCCGAAGTAGAGCTTCGCCGCTTCGCCGACGCCGAACGTGTTGTGCCCGAGGTCGGTCTCGTTGAGATAGAGCGTCAGGATCTCTTCCTTCGACAGCGCGGTCTCGAGTCGACGCGCGAGGATGACCTCCTGGATCTTGCGCTTGAACGAGCGCTCCGGCGTGAGCAGCAGATTCTTCACGACCTGCTGCGTGATCGTCGACGCGCCCTGCGTCGTGTGGCCGGCGCGGATGTTCGCGACGAACGCGCGCGCCATGCCGAAGTAGTCGACGCCGTGGTGCTCCCAGAATTCGTGGTCCTCGGCAGCGACGAATGCGTTGACGACCAGCGGCGGAATCTTGTCGTACGGCAAGAACGAGCGGTGCTCGCTGCCGATCTCGCCGATCTCGTGGTCGTTGGTATCGAGGACCTTCGTGACCTGCTTGGGATGCTCGAGCAGCTTGCGCAGGCCTTCCATGTTCTCGATCGAGGGCAGGTTCGGATCGCGCCCGTACATCCAGAACACGAGCGCGATCGTCGCGGCGCCGAGCGCGATGCCGACCAGCCCGGCGATGCCCGTCCATTTCAGAATCGTCAGCCACAGGCGACGCTTCGGGGCAGCGACCTCGCGCTTCGGTTTTGGGGGCTGCATGTCGCGCTTTTTCTGCAACTTGGGGACCCGCCTTGGTGGCTAATTCTCCCTCGACTGCGTCTGCATTGCCACACCATGGCGTGTCTCGTCTGACACGACTGAAAACGGCATTCACGAATCGTTAGCCGAGCTTCCGTGCCAGGACGCCCTCGACGCCGCGGATCCCGAGCGTGAACCAGCGGGCGCGGAGCACCGCTTTGCGCGCTTCGGGCAGATCTCCGACCGCGCCGATCGCGGCCCGCCGCCGTGCCGCGAGCCGGCTGATCGCGAGCCCGACCGTGACGCTCAGGTTGTAGCTTTCGGTGAACCCGAACATCGGCACTGCGATCGCGCCGTCGCTCGCAGCGATCGCAGCTGGGGTGACGCCCGCATGCTCATTGCCGAACACGACCGCGATCGGCGTCGCGACATCGACCTCATCGATCGACGCGCTCGCACCCGGCGCGGTCGCATAGACGCGAAACCCACGCGCATGCAACGCCGCGATCGCCGCTTCGGGCGTCGTCCAGCGATGCAGCTCCATCCACTGATGCGCGCCCTTGGTGACCGCAGCCGCGGTCGAGAACTGGTGCTCGCGCTCGATCACGTGGAGCTCTTGAATGCCCAGCGCCTCGCTCGTGCGGATCGTCGCGGCGGCGTTGTGCGGGTCGTAGGTGTCTTCGACCACGGTGACGACCGATCCCAGCCGCGCCGCGAGCACCTCGTCGATCCGCGCGATCCGCGCGGCGGTCAACATCGGCTCGAGCGCAGCGCAGATCGCAGCCGGGCCGTGACGAGCGATCAAGACTTCGATCGCGTCCGGGGCGCCGATGGCATCAGGCATCGCCCGATGATAGCGTCACGCCGTGGCAGTGTCCGAGGGTGGTCTCGGGCGGTTCGTCGGAGACCGCTATCATATCGTCCGCGAGCTCGGCCGCGGCGGGATGGGCGTGGTCTACCTCGGACGCGACCTGCGGCGCGATATGGACGTCGCGATCAAGGTTCGCGGCCAGCTCCATCACGATGCGACGCTGTGGCTCAAGCGCGAGTTCCGCGCGGTCGCGTCGCTCCGCCACCGCAACCTCGTCGAGCTCTACGAGTTAGTCGCGCACGAGGGCAGCTGCTATTTCACGATGGAGTACCTGCCCGGCGTCGATCCGCGGCGCTGGGTCGAGCGCGCGGTCGAGGTCGCGTGGCCGCCCGGCAGCTCGGATCGCACGACTCACTCGGCGGTGCCGATCCAGGAGGCGCGCACCGAGGTCTCGCTCGCGCAAGCCGCCGAGGCCGCTCAGGTCGCGCGCCGCCCCGTGCCGGTCGTCGACTTCGCGCGGCTCCGCATCGTGCTCGCCCAGCTCGCCGAGGGCCTCGCGTTTCTCCACGCGCGCGGCGTGATCCATCGCGACGTCAAGCCATCGAACGCGATCGTGCTCGACGATGGCTCGGTCAAGCTGCTCGACTTCGGGCTCGCGCTCGAGCGCCGGCGCGCCGAAGAGGATCTCGCACGCGAGACGAAGATCGTCGGCACCGCGGCGTATCTCGCGCCCGAGTACGTCGAACGACTCGTCGTGTCGCCCGCGATGGACGCCTACGCGCTCGGCGTGCTCGCGTTCGAGCTCGCGACCGGCGCACCGCCGTTTGGTGGAACGATGCGCGTGTTGTCGCGGCTGAGCAAGCCGATCACCGTGCCGCGCGCGTCTACGCTCAATGGCTCGGTTCCGGCGGAGCTCGACGAGTTGATCGCCGATCTGTTGGGCGCTGATCCCGCAACTCGACCGAGTGCGGACGATGTCGTCGCGCGGCTCACCGGTAACGTGTCGCAGCGGCGCGTGCCGACCCACGAGCCGCGATTTGTCGGCCGCGCTGGTGAGCTCGCTCGGCTCGAAGCTCAGCTCACCGATCCGGCGCCGCGCGGGCGGCTCGTCGTCCTGCGTGGGCCCTCGGGCGTCGGCAAGTCCGCGCTCACCGACGCGGCGGTCGCACGCGCTCGCGGTGCGCTCGCGTGGCGAGGGCGATGTCACGAGCGCGAACGCGTGCCGTATCGCGCGTTCGATCTGATCATCGACGACCTCGCGACGACGCTCGCCGATCTACACGACACGGGACGCGCGATCGAGCACGCTGCAGCGGTGGCCCGCGTGTTCCCGACGCTCGCCCCGGCGCTCGACGCCGCACACGCGAACGAGCCGGTCGCCGGCGACCTGCGCGTCGAACGCGACCGAGGCTTGGTCGCGATGACCCACTTGTTCGGCGAGCTGTTGGGCGACGCATCCGGGGTGATCACGATCGAGGATCTGCAATGGGCCGACGACGACAGCCTCGAGCTGCTCGCGGTGATCGTCGAACGGATCGCGCGGCCGCTGACCGTGATCGCGTCGTGGACGCTCGATGCCGCCGGCGCCGAACCGGCCGGGCTATCCGCGATGCGGACGCGGCTCGGTAGTGCAGCGAGCGTCATCGAGCTCACCGCGATGGCCGACGCCGAGCTCGGCGAGTTGATCGCGGAGCTCGCGCCGCAAGTGCCGACCGAACGAATCGCCGCCGCGGCCCGCCTCGCCGCGGGGAGCCCGTATCTCGCCGAGTTGATCGGCCGCGAGCTCGCGACCACGGACGTCGCGGACGTCGGCGACGCAGAGATCGCAGAGATCCGGCGGCTCGGCCGGCTCGCGGGTCGCGAACGCACCGTCGCAGAGGTCGCAGCCCTCGCGGGCGGCACCGTCGGGTTCGAGCAGCTGCGCGCGCTCGCGCAGTTGCCCGCGGCGCAGTTGCAATCGGTGCTGCGCGGTCTCGAGCAAGAGCGCATCGTGCGGGCGATGCCGTCGGCGAGCGGTGACGCGGTCTACGGCTTCTACCACCAGCGCCTGCGCGATGCGGCGCACGCGGCGATGTCGGCCGATGCGCGGCGCAAATTGCACCGTCGATTCGCGGCGTGGTACGGCCAGCACGGCGCGCCTCCCGATCAGCTCGCGTACCACTGGGGAGAAGCAGGTGAATCGGCACTTGCTGCGCGCGCCGCGCTCGCCGCCGGCGATGCTGCTCGTGCTCAGCTCGCTTGGGCGCTCGCCGAGGATTGGTACGCGCGCGCTCTCGCGTTTGGCGCGCTCGACGCCGCCGGGACGCAGGCCGCGCGTGCGGGTCGCGCCGAGTGCTTGTTTCTCGCCGGCCGGCTCGCCGCGGCTGCGACCGAATTCGAGTCGATGTCGAGCAATCCGCCCCGCCAGTCGACGAGTGATGACGGCGATGCGTGGCTCGTGCGCGCGGCGGAAGCGCGGATCAAGCTCGGCGAGCTCGATCGCGGCTTGGCATTGCTCGATGGCGTGCTCGCGCGTCGTGGCCGGCCGCGCACGCGACGGCGTTCGATCTCGGCGCTGCGCGCGCTCGGCGTCGCTGCGAGGTGGTTCGTCCCCGGCGCGAACCGGATGCTACCGGTCGACGACGTGCTCGCCGCCGCGTATCGAGTGATCGCTAGCTTCATGTCGACGCCGCGCCCGATCGAATCGTTCGAGTACGTGCTGCGCGGCGTCGTGCTCGCGAAACGGACCGGCGATCGCTCGGCGCAGGCGATGGGCATGGCGATGCTCGGCGCCTACATCGCGGCCGGCACGCTCGGGCGCTTCGGCGACCGCGCGCTCGGGACCGCGCAGCGGCTCGGGCAGGACTCGCCGTACTCTCAGATGGTCGCCTCGGGCAGCGCCGGAATCCTCGCGATGCTGCGCGGCGATTGGAGCGCGATGCGGCGCAGCCACGAGCACGGCGAGCACGTCTGCACGCGCCTCGGCCTGGAGAGGTCGTGGGAGGCGTCGTTTCTGCGCAGCTACTGGTCGCTCGGCGAGCTGTACGCCGGCGATCCAGCGCGCGCGCTCGCATTGCTCGAGTCGTTCTCGTCGGCGAGCGACGATCTGTTCGTCCGCGCGTTGATCGGCTCGTACCGTGGTCGGGCGTTCATCGTGCTCGGCGACCTCGATAGCGCCGACCGGCTATCGCGAGAGCTCGACGCCGCACCCGAGGCGCGCCACGGGCTCGCGTCGATCTATCGGCAAGTCCTCGCCGGCGAGCTCGCTCTCGCGCGGCGCGACTGGCGCAGGGCGAGCGGCATCGCGGGCGACCTCGGCCGTTCGGCCCGCCGCGAGTGGTTATCGGCGATGCCCGCGGTGTCGGCGATGGTCGATGTGTTATCGGCCACAGCGAATCTCGGCCTCGGCGTCGCGGGTGACCGGCCCGCCGCCGAACGCGCGCGCGTAGCGGCGCTGCGCCTGCATCGGCTCGGCGGCGCGTCGTTCTACGGCGCGACCGCGTTGCGACTCGTCAGCCAAGCCGAGAGCGTGCTCGGCAACGCGGCGCGCGCGCGTACGTGGCTCGATCGAGCTGCGACGGTTGCCGAGCAGCGCGGCGGCAAGGTCGATCAACTCGCGATCGCGGCGTTGCGCGGTGATGCGATCGCTCCCGGCGTCCTCGGCAACGCGGTCGGTTGGGCGACCGCAGGGATCGTGAACGCGTAGCCCGCGTAGATTGGCAGGCACATGGCAGCTTCGGTTATCGTCATCGGCGGTGGCGTCGCGGGTCTCTCGGCGGCGCACGAGCTGATCGAGCGCGGATTCACGGTCGACGTCTACGACACGCGCGCGACCTGGGGCGGCAAGGCGCGGTCGCAACCGCTAGCCGGCACCGGAACGTCGGGGCGGCGCGACCTGCCGGGCGAGCACGGGTTTCGGTTCTACCCGCGGTTCTACCAGCACGTGATCGATACGATGAAGCGCATCCCCGACGGCGCCGGCCACGTTGGCGATCACTTGAAGCCGGTGACCGAAGCGGCGATCGCGCTGGTCGATCGCGACACGTGGGTGCGGTTCGCGCGCGAGCGGATCACGAAGCCGTACGACTTGATCGAGACGCTGCAGATCTTCTTCCAGGACCTCGATTTCGACGATGGCGACGTCGCGCTGTTCTCGTCGAAGATCCTGCAATTCGCGACCACGTGCGATGACCGCCGGCTCGCCGAGTGCGAGCTGGTGTCGTGGTTCGACTTCCTCGACGCCAAGCTGTGCTCGACGAACTTTCAGAAACAGCTGCGCGGCATTCCGCGCATGCTGGTCGCGATGGATTCGCTGCGCGGCTCGGCGCGCACGGTCGGCACGATCACGATGCAGCTCCTGCTCGACTTCGCGACGACCGGCGTCAACAACGACCGCACGATGGGCGGTCCGACGACCGAGATGTGGATCGATCCGTGGATCGCGTACCTCACGTCGCGCGGCGTGACGCTGCACGGCAGCACCGCGATCTCGTCGATCGAAGTCGCCGGCGGCAAGATCTCCGGCGTCAAGATCGGGGCGTCCACGGTGACCGCCGACTACTACGTGATGGCGGTGCCGCTCGACGTCGCGATCGGAATGATCACGCCAGAGATGGGTGCGCTCGATCCGGTGCTCGACAAGCTGCGCGCGCAGAATCCCGACGACCTCGTGTCGTGGATGGTCGGCCTGCAGTTCTACCTCTACGAGGACGTGCCACTCGTCCGCGGCCACACGTTCTACCCGGACTCGCCGTGGGCGCTGACCTCGATCTCGCAACCGCAGTTCTGGCGCGACCAGGGGCTATTTCGTCGGCGCTATGGCGACGGCGAGGTCGGCGGCCTGCTCTCGGTCGACATCTCGGAGTGGACGGTGCCCGGGACGTATGTGACCAAGCCGGCGAACCAGTGCACGCCCGCGGAGATCTCCCAGGAAGTGTGGGGTCAGCTCAAGGCCGCCCTCAACGGCACTGCGGCGGGTGAGGACGTGTTGACCGACGATCTGCTCCATTCGTGGCACCTCGACGACGATCTCGACTCCTGCGGGGCCTCGCCACCGCGCAACTCGTCGCGCTTGCTCGTTCATCCGCCGGGCTCTTGGGCGCTGCGGCCCGACGCCGGCAGTGCGATCCCGAACCTCGTCGTCGCGAGCGACTACGTTCGTACGAACACGAACATCGCGTCGATGGAGGGTGCGAACGAGGCGGCCCGTCGTGCAGTCAACGCGATCCTCGATCGCGCCGGCTCGATCGCGCCACGCGCACAGATCTGGACGCTGACCGAGCCGTCCGAGCTCGACCTCGCGAAGAAGCTCGACGCCTGGCTGTTCAAGCACGGCCATCGCCACGTGTTCGAGATCCTCGGGCTCGAGGACGGCGCGAAGGCGGCAGTGTGGCTACGCCGGTTCGACCAGGCGATTGGCCTCACTCACCTCGATGACCTGTTCAACGAGGACTTCAAGCTCACCGCGATCATGCGGGCTATCCTCGAGAAGCTCGGGATCCCGGTGTCGTCGACTGATCAATGAGCACGAGCACGCCCGGAGCTTCTCCCGCTGGTTTGCGATCGGGCGACCAGTACCTCGCCGCCAGCTCCGCCGCATTGTCTCGGCGCGCCGCGTTCGCCCGCTTGACCGCGCGCCACATCATCCAGCCGGTGAACAGCGCGATCGCCGCGCCGATGCCGAGCAAGCGCCAGCGATACTCGCCGCCTTTCGGCGCCTTCATGTTCGACGTCCAGAATCCGCTCGGCCGGTCGATGAGGATCTCGTGCGTCGTCGGCGGCTCGGCCGCGGCGATCACCGGCAGCACGAGCGTGCCGATCAACACCACGAGGCTCCAATACAACCGGCGCATCTGGACCCTCTCTTACCAGAGGTTCGAGCGCGATGCCTGCGCTAATGCGTCGCGGGCTTCGAACGCAGGTACTCGCACGCGGCGTGCTCGCCGTGGAAACACTCGACCGCGATGACGTCACGCCTCATCGCCTCGTCCGGCTTGATCTTTCCAGCCGCAGCGAGCTGCATGATCGCGGTGCAGCCTTCGAGGTTGCCGATCCGGCACGCCCGCAGCTCGAAGTCAGCCGCCGAGCGCGGGTCGCTCGATTCGAGCACTTCCGCCTCGGTCAGGCACGCGAGCGACTCGCCGAGGTCGCAGGCACGGCGCTGATACCGCGCAGCCTTCGCGTCGTCGATCGGCCCGCCGATGCCCATGCCGTAATACGCCCCGATCTTGCCGCACGATTGGGAGTTGCCGAGCTCGCACGATTTCTCCATCAGCGTACGGACGCGCGGAGGCGCGTGTCGCGGATCGTCGCCGGCGATCGTGCCGGCGAGCATGCCGCACGCGATTGCCCCACCCCAGGTGCAGGACTTCTCGAGCAGCGCGACGCCCGAGGCCGCGTCCTTCGGGACGCCATTTCCATGGATCGTCAAGCTGGCGACGCTAGCGCAAGCGTCGAGATCGCCGTGATCACAACCCTTGCGGTATGCGGCGAGCGCGTGGCCAAAGTCCGCCCCAGCCCCGGCCATTTCGTGCTCGTAGATGTAGCCGATGTTCACGCACCAGCTCGGCTCGGCATCGCATTGCGGCGCGTATTCGAGGAGCGCGCGAGCCATCATCGCTTTGGCCTTGGCGTGATCCACCGTGACGCCGTTGCCCTCGTTGAACATCACGCCGAGGTTGAAGCAACCGACGCCGGCGCCGCCATCGCAAGCGCGTAGGTACAGCTGCTGCGCGCGCGCTTGGTCCCACGCGACGCCGCGGCCATCTTGGACCTGAACCGCGAGCGCGGCGCAGCTCGCTGCGTCGCTGTGATCGCAGCCTGCGCTGAAGGCCGACGCGGCGCCCACGAGATCGACCGGGGTCGCGCGCAAGAGGAGATTGCCGAGATCGCGGCACGAGCGTCCGTCGCCGCTAGTACACGCGGTCTTGCACGCGGTGAGCGTCACACACCGCGGCGCCGCTCGCGCACCACCGGTCGTAGCGACGACGAGCGTGACCGCCAGCGCGAGCCTCATGACCTTTTGCCGTGGTGCTTGCGGTCGGGTTTCGTATCGGCCTTCTTCAGATCGATCGTGCCGTCCGGCTTCGCGAGTGGGTTCGTCGGGCGCGAGTTCTTGATCGCTTTCTTCACGCGCTTCAGGCACTCCTCTTCGGTCTCGCTACCGTCCTTCGTGAACACGAGCGGCGTCGCCATCGCCTTGTCGTACTCCTCCTGGGTCAAGCGATCGCGCTTGAGCATGATGCCGAGGATTCGTTCGATCTTGCCGGTCGTCCACTTCGTCAACGTGCCGGCGCAGTACTGGCGGTAGCGATCCTTCGGGTTCGGCAAGATCGACGAGAAGAACGCCGCTTCGACCGGGTTGAGATCCTTTGGCGCCTTGCCGAAGTAGTGCTGCGCTGCCGGGCCGATGCCGTACAGCCGCGGACCGTACTCGATCACGTTGAGATAGATCTCGAGGATCCGATCCTTGGTCAGCGTGTTCTCGACGTGCCACGTCAGGAACATCTCCTGCAGCTTGCGCGCGAGCGTCTTCTCCGGAGTCAGCAGCACGTTCTTCACCATCTGCATCGTGATCGACGATGCGCCGTAGGCGAACTTGCATGCCTTGAGGTTCGTGACGAGCGCGCTCTTGAACTCGCTCGGGATGAAGCCGTGGTGGTGATAGAACTCCGAGTCCTCGGTCGACATGATCGACTTCACGAGATACGGCGAGATCTGATCGAGCGGCGCGAAGTCGGGGTTCGTCGCCCCGACGACAAACGACATCCACTCGCCCTTCTCGACCTCGACGTAGTGTTCGAACTCGTCCTTGAGTCGCTTCGGCGAATCGGCGGGCTCGTCGATGACGCGGCAGTGGTTCAGCCCGACGTGGCCATCGAGCACCGTCGTATCGAGCGTGCGCCAGTCGATCGCGACGTGGACGTCGGTGTCGAACACGCCACGCAGCCGATAGCCCGCGAAGTACGGCGCCATCTCCGTCGGGATCGCCGTGATCACGCGCTGGCAATCGATCGGCGGAATCACGAGCCGGAGACTCGCCTGCTCGAGGCCGTACGGCGCAGGGCAAGTCGTCTCGGCGCCGGCCACATCCGGTGTCGGTGCCGGCAGCTCGCTGATGTGCGTGCCTCGGACGAGCGTACCGGTCAGCGAGAACGGGATGTTGCGCGCGATGAAGTCGCCGCGCGCCAGCTCGAGCGTGCGGGTCGCGCGATCGAATGCGCCCGCGATCTGCCCGGACAAGTCGAGGTCGTGGACCTCTTTGTCGGCGATCCTCGGGTTGCCGACGTTGAGGCCGCGCAAGTGGAAGTCACCGGCGAACTTCACGCCCGCACGATCGAGATCGAGGTGCATGGTCGTGTCTAGCGACGTCGCTTGGTAGTCGACAACCGCCGAGTGCGCGAGGATCGGCGCGAGGCGATCGAGCTGAAACCTCGCGGCTTCGACATCGACCGACGCGGTGACGGCATGCGGATCGAGCTCGCCTTTCGCGGTCCACAATGGACCGGGTACGCCGCCATAGCCGCCGGCGACGTCGATCGCGTACTGGCCCGGATGCATCGGGTCCGCGATCAGCTTGCCGGTGATGCCCGACAGCGCGAGCTTCGGATACAGCGACAGCTCGCCGCCGTCGACCGTGACCACCGGCGCCTCGCCGACCTTCTTCGCGATCGTGATCGTCGTCGCGGCGGCCTTCGGCGCAGCCACCGTCGTCGCGGTCACCGAGCGCGCGTGCGCGGTCAGCTCTTGCGGCGTCCAGACTGCGTCGCCATCGCCGACGAGCGCGCTCGCTCCTGTGAGCTCGTCGTTCGCGAGCAGGCGCGCGTGTGTGACGTTGATCTTCGTCGGCCGCGGACCTCCGTCACCGCCGCTCGCGCTGCCGTCCTTCGAGCGCAGCCGCTCGACCACATCGCGGACGTTGTCGGTGCCATCACCGCGGCGCCGCACCGTGATCGTCACGCCATCGACCTGCATGGCGCCGAGCTCGATCGAGCCGACGAGCGAACGCCAAGCGTCGAAATCGACGTCGATCCGATCGACGTGAACGAGCGGGGTATCGCCATCGAGTGGCCCACGCACTTCGACGTCGTGGATCACCGCATGACCGAGCGAGACGTCGATCGCGCCGAGCCGCACGTCGCGGCCGAGCTTCGTCGCGAGCTTCGTGCCGAGCTTGCCGCGAATCATCCACGCGCCGACTCGCGGATAGATCCCGAACAGCAGCAGCATGACGAGCGCGGCGACCCCGAACAAGCTCGCGCCGAGGACGAGCAGCCGGCGGCGGCGCCGCCCGACATGCGTCCCCGACGGCAAGCTGGCCATGCCGTCGTATACCAAACTCGCCGGTGGGTCGGGGCGGGTTACTTACAAGTCAGCGCTAGGATGTGGCCCTCGGCCTTCGCGTTCGACGCGACCCACACTGCCCAGTTGCCAACCGCGAGGGCTTGTTTGACGTCGAGCACGCGCTTGCCGCTGTGATCGTCCATCGTCACCGTGAGCTCGAGTCGCTTGTCGGTGCGGTCGCGGAGCAGCAGCGACGCACCGCCCTGCGCGAGCTTGAGCGTCTGCGCCTTGAGCTTGTCGAGCGACGCGTTGCCACCCGAGAGCTTGTGAAACTCGGTCCACGCCGACAGCGGTGGCGTCGTTAGCTTTTTCTCGAGCGCTTTGAGCTCGGCATCGATCGCCGTCTTGCCGCCGGATGCGCCGATCTCGAGATAGCTGCATTCGGCATCGCCGGCGAAGGCAGGCGCGGCGAGCAACGCGGTCGCGACCAGCGTGGCGGCGAGCGGCGTACGGCGGTTCATAGGCCTTCAACACTATCCTCTGGCGCCACCCAGATCACGGTCGTGCTCCGTCCATCTGCATCTGTCAGGTGAAACACCGTGCCGGTGCCGCCCGGCGTGTCGAGCGACTCGACCTCGGCGGGGCGAAATTGCACGGGCTGCGCGTTGATCGAGTTGCCGAGCGCTCCGCCGCTCGAGTCACCTGGTGAGCTCGGCCGCACCATGATCGCGATCGCGGCGACCGCGCCCGCGCTGACCGCGCCGGTGATGATGTGGCTGCGATAGCGATCGAACCACGCCGTGACGCGCGCGAGCAAACCGCGCGATTCGACCACCGGTGCTGCAGTCTGCTCGTCGATCCGCTTCCACATCGCGGCGAACTTCGCATCGGGGACCGCGTCGGCCGAGAGCTCGACATGGCCGCGCACGAGCTCGCCGAGCTCGGCGATCGCGTCGACCTTTGCCTGCGCATCGCCAGCTGGGACCGTGAGATCGCGGTGCTCGCGATCGGCTGCCTGCATGAGCTCTGAATCGCGCGGCTTCATCGCGACCTCGCGGCGAGCTCGCCATCACCGTCCGCGTCCGCCTCCGCGTCGTCTGGATCGGTCGCGGTCGCGACGGCGAGCGCTGACGGATCGACGAGATCGCTCAGCCGCTTCTGCATATTGCGCCGCGCGTGAAACAGCCGCGACATGATCGTGCCTTTCGAGCAGCCCATCGTCTGCGCCATCGCTTCGTACGACAAGCCCTCGAGCTCGCGCATCACGAGCACGGCGCGATGGTTGTCCGACAGCTCGCCGAGCGCCTGGTCGATCCGCGCGCGGATCTCCTTGTCGAGCAGGGCGCGTCCCGGGTTTCCGCCGAGCACGCGAGGCAGCAGGGCGTCGTCCGCACCGTCGATCGCCTCGTCGTCGAGCTCGACCGGGCGCACCCGACGGCGCTTGCGGAGCTGGTCGATTGCGAGGTTCATGACGATCCGGTACAGCCAGGTGTAGAAGCTCGAGGCGCCCTCGAACTTGTCTAGGTGCTTGTGAGCCTTGATGAAAGCGTCTTGGACGACGTCGAGGGCGTCGTCTTGGTGGCGAAGGACACCGAAAGCGAGCGCATACGCACGCCGGTGATAGCGGTCGAACAGCGTGCGGAACGCGTCGCGATCGCCGTTTTGAGCCGCTGAAGCCAGCGCGCGATCATCAACGTCCTCATGCGCCAAAATCGACGCTCGCGGGGCCTCCTTATTCACGCGCCGACGGTTATATCACCTCGTCCTCGGTCTCCTACCCCCTGCTATGCTCCGGGGACCGCGCGGCGAAGGCGATATCAGTGGCTCGTAGCGTCATTCCGGGGTTCCTCGAACGCGTTCGCGCGCTGGTGTATCGCCGCGAGGCGTGGCGATCCGCGCTCTACGCGATCGCTGCGCTCGGGGCCTTGGCGATCGCGTTACCGCTGACCGGGAGCCTGCTCGGTCATACGCGCGCCGCTG
>CAZDGY010000009.1:0-25907 GCA_964504685.1 uncultured Kofleriaceae bacterium
TCCGGGACCGAGTGGATCTGGTTCCTAGATATCGACGACATCGCATTCCCTGACGCGCTTGAAGGCCTCGAGGGCGTGACGGCCGATGTGTGGCAGCTCGGCTACCTGCGCTCGGACGGCGAGGAGTACATCCCGCCGCAGCTCACCGCGGTCGAGGTGCTCGACTCGAACCGGAACCCATTCGTCGCTGGATCCTGCGTGCGGAGAAAGGCATTCTGGCGTGTCGGGGGATTCCGCGACATCGCTCTCCAGGACTGGGGACTCTGGCGCGCACTCGCCGCCGAGGGCGCGACGTTCCAGTCGTCAGGCCGCACGCACTTCCACTACATGCGCCACCCGAACACACGGGGCGCGGTCGAGCTCGGCCTCGACAGTCGCCCTCACCACATGCGCGAGATGGAAGCCGCTCTTGCTTAGCCCGGCCCAAGTCAGCGCAGTGATCGTCACGAAGGGCGACGTCGACCTGGCACCGATCCTCGACTCGTTGATCTTCCCCGACGCGATCGTCTGGGACAACTCGGTCGAGCAGAACGAGATGACCTACGGCCGCGTCCTCGGAGCCATGCGCGCACGCAACGAGATCATCTGGTCGCAAGACGACGACATCGTCCACACCCCGGCCGACCAGGCACGCATCGTCGCCGAATACCAGGCCGGCGTGCTGACCGGCTGCATGTGGCCCGAGTGGTCAGACGGGGCCCGAGCGCAAGGGATCGAAGGCGGCTACGACGATCTCGTCTTCCCCGGCTCCGGAAGCATCTGCGACCGGTCGCTCTGGACGAGCGCGGTCATGGCGTACTGGGACCGCTATCCGTGCGACGACTTCTTCCGGCTCTGGTCGGACACGATCATCGGCGTCATCGCTCCGACAAAGCAGCTCGACATCCGCTTCCAGGCACTCCCCTGCGCCGAGGACATCGACCGGATGTGCAACCTGCCCGACGCGATAGCGCTCAAGACCGAGGCGATCGCCAGGGCGCGCGCTGTACGCGACCGCAAGCCATCAGAGCATCAGATCTACATGGCCGAGCTCGGGACGCCGCACGGGGAGCACCGGTACTTGTGAGAGATCTCGCACCGTTCCGCGCCGACGACATCGAGGAGCTCGACGAGCGGTTCCTCGCGCGCGCCGCGAAGGTCGTCGCGATGGAGGACGTCGTCGCCGGCGAGCGCGCTCCGAACGTGATCGGCCTCCGCCACGACTGCGACGCAGGCCACTCCCTCGCTACCGCGGTCAAGATCGCACGCTGGGAAGCAGAGCGCGGCTACCGCTCGACCTTCTACGTCCTCCACACGTCGCCGTACTGGGGCTTCCCTCACTTCCGACAGATGCTCGACGAGATCGCCGGCTACGGCCACGAGATCGGCATCCACACCGACGCCCTGGCCGAATCTCTGAAGACCGGTCGCGACCCGGGCGTGATCCTCGACGAGGCGCTCGCGACGCTCCGCGGCTTCGGCTTCACCGTGCGCGGCGTCGCCGGCCACGGCAACCCGATGTGCAACCGCGACCGGGCTCCCGGCGAGATCACATTCGCGAACGACGAGCAGTTCCTCGAGTGCCGCCGCGTGAAGGAAGGTCCAGCCGATCGCGTCATCACCCGCGGCAACGTCAGCCTCCAACTCGCACCGCGGCCGCTCGCCGACTTCGGCCTCGAGTACGAAGCGCTCTGGTCGGCGTACCCGTTCCCGTGGCGGATCTCTGACTCGGGCGGCAAGTGGCTCAACCCTGGCTTCGACGAGACAGCCGACCAGTTCGCCGTGCAGCTCGACGTGACGGAGCTGCCGACCAAGACCGAAGATCCGCGCCAGCTCCACTTCCTCTGGCATCCCGATTGGTGGATGAACGCCGTCCGTGACTCTGAGGCGATCGCAGCCTGATGGCATCTCTCTGGTTCGTCGTCCCGGCACACGGGAGGCCGCAGCTCGCCCGCATCTGCCTCACGCAGCTCCGCCGCACATGCGACGCGCTGTGCGCTGAAGGCGTCGCGGCGACCGCCGTGGTCGTCGGCGATGACGAGAACCTCGACACCGCTCGCGAGCTCGGCTTCGGGACTGTCCGCCGCGCCAACGACTTCGTCTCACGGAAGTTCAACGACGGCATCCAGCTCGCACTCGACGAGCGCGTCAACCCGTGGCCGGCCGACTACGTCGTCCCGTGCGGATCTGACGACTGGGTCGACCACCGCCTCTTCCTCGACCTCCCGGGCCCCGACACTGTCGTCGGTTTCCAGCGGATGTCGTTCGTGCGCGAGGACGGCCGCGAGATCGTCACGACGTTCCTGAACTATGAGGGGGGCGCCGGCATCCGCGTCTACCCTCGCCATCTTCTCGAGCCGCTCGGCTACCGGCCCGCCGACGAAGACCGACATCGTGCGTGCGACACGAGCATCCTCACGAATGTCAGGCTCCGTCACCGCGACCGGATGCGTGTCGAGCATCGGCACATCCACGACCGCCAGATCATCGACTGGAAGAGCGGCGGTACACAGCTGAACTCGTACCGGCAGGTGACTGCGCTGCGCCGCTCACGCGAGCCTGGCGATCCTTTCGTCGAGCTCGCCGGCGTCTACCCGGACGAGGCGCTCGCCGAGATGCGCGCGCACTACTTGGGCGCAGAGCTGGTCGCGGCATGACGCACGGTCGTTACCTCGTCACCGGGAGCCGCGAGTACCGCGGCCACAAGCCCGGAGCCACCTTCGAGGCAGCGCTCGAACCCGGTCCCGAGCGTCGCGCGATCGAGCGTGGCGCCATCCAACTTCTCGAGCGGGTCACCCCCTCGATCGAGCCTGGCAGCTACCAGCTGCCGGAACCCTGGCCGCCCGAGGCCAGCGAAACGCAGTCAACCGGGGCGCCGCAAAGCGCCTCTCGCATCTGAAGGAGGCGAGGTGACGTACACCAAAGAGATCGCGCTCTACGACAAGATCACAATCGACGGCGAGGACGTGTCGAACCTGTTCAAGTCGTTCGCGCTCAACCTGACCGATGCCCAGCAGGACGCCTCGGGGTTCTCAGAAACAGGCTTCGACGAGACACTCCAGGGCAACCGTGCAGCATCAGCCACGGCCGACATCTTCTACACGCCGGAAGGGCACGCGATCCTGTACCCGCTCTACAGGGACAGGGTCACGTTCGAGCTCGAATGGCAGCCCGACGGCCTGATCGACGCGACGCGTGAGGTCTGGCACGGCAACGTGAAGATGTTCGGCTACCCGCCCGGCGCAAGCCGCGGCGACGTACGCGTCATGAGCGGCATCACGTTCGCGGCCGCAGACGCACTCGGGATCACAGCCGACGCGGCCACCTGAGCCGACGCCGGAAACCACTCAAGAAAGAGAGCACACGCGTGGCCGCTGAAACCGGATTCAAGATCGACGGGAGCCTCCTCGAGGCGCCTTCGATCGACACGTTCACGATGGACGAGGCGCAGGTCTTGTACGACTACTCCGGCCTCACGCTCGAGGACTTCGCCCGGCCGCCCGACACGTCCGAAGAGGAATTCGAGGAGCTGATCAGGCCCAAGATCAAGAACCCCGGATTCGTCAGGGCGCTCATGCACATCGCCTACCAGCGCGCGAACCCGAAGCAGAACCCGTCACGGGTCAAGGCGCTGATCGGGCAGGCGAACATGATCGGTGCGCTCGAGCACCTCGGCGCAACCGACGACGATCAGGAGGGCGACGACGGCCACCCCCCGGCGTCGACGACCGAGCTCGAGCCGTCATCGCTGAGAAGCTCGGTCGTCTCGAACGGGACTTCTGGGGACGATTCACAGAGGAGTTCGGACGAACAGGCCGACCGGCTCGAGAATACTGGGACGCCCGAGTCGGACACGTCCTCCACCTCCGACCGCGAGATCTCGGCGACGTGAAACCAGCCGACCTGCTCCTGGCGCTCGACATCTTCGAAGCGCTCTACGGGACGCCCGACTAGATGCCGGCACCAGCAGTCGAGGTGAAAGGGCTGCGCGATCTTCAACGCGCGTTCGCGCTGGTGGGGCCGCTCGCGAAGAAGGAGCTTCGTGCGGCTCTGAAAGAGGTCGGCGAGCCGATCGCCAGAGACGCCGAGGCGCTCGCCGTGGCGAACATCAGCCGGATCGGCAAGAAGTGGCCGCAGATGCGCGTCGGCGTCACACAGACAGCCGTGTATGTCGCTCCGAAGCAACGCGGAAGCAGGTCCAGGCAGAACCGTGCGCTCCGGCGCCCGAACCTCTTCGACCTGCTGATGGGCCGCGCGATGGAGCCTGCGCTCGACCAAAACATCGCAGGCGTCGACGCAGCCGTCGGCCGTGCGCTCGACCGCGTAGGCAGCGCCTGGGAGCACGCCTAAATGGCGACACGCAAGCTCATCGTTGAGGTTGTCGGTGACGCATCTGGGCTTTCACGGACGTTCAGAGGAGCCAGCGCGGACGCTCAGAGCCTCGGCGGATCGCTGGGGAGGTTGTCGATCGGGCTCGGGCAACTGGTCAAGGGCTTCGTCTTCATCGAGGTGCTCCAGAAGGCGTTCCAGGGACTCGACGATGCCGTGCATATCGGCATCGGTGGATTCACGGACACGACGCGTGTGGCCGCTCAGACCGCGGCCGTCATCAAGTCGACAGGTGACGCGTCGAACCTCTCGGCGAAGCAGGTGCACGCGCTCGCGGCGTCGCTGTCGAACGTCTCAGGGATCGACGACGAGGTGATCCAGTCGGCCGAGAACGTGCTGCTTTCGTTCACGCAGATCCGTGACTTCGCCGGCAAGAACAACGACATCTTCACGCGTGCCACGAAGGTCGTCACCGACTACGAGTCACGGACGGGTAAGGCCGCGTCGACCTCGGCAACGATCATCGGCCGGGCGCTCGCTGACCCGGCAACGAAAGCCGTCGCGCTCTCACGGGCCGGGATCGTGCTGACGAAGAGCCAGCTCGACGCGTTGAAGGCGATCGAGAAGACATCCGGCGTCGTCGCCGCGCAGAAGGTGCTGCTCTCGGACCTCGAGAGCCGCTACCAGGGCGCGGCCGCCGCCGCCGGGAAGACGTTGCCGGGCCAGCTCGACATTCTGCGCGAACGGTTCAAGGACTTCGCCGGCGAGCTCGTCGGCGATGTCGTGCCGGCGTTCAGCGGCGCTCTGAAGGGACTCACAGCGTTCGTCGTGAAGCTCACGGAAACAAAGGGCGCGCACGCCAAGTTCGACGTCGTCGTCGACGGCCTCAAGGATCTCGGCTCGAAGATCGAAGGTGAGTTCGACAAGATCGACTTCCGAGGCATCGCATCGCGTCTCGCTGGTCGCGCCGGAGCTGCGTTGAAGGCTGTCAACTGGAAGGCCGCGATCGAGGAAGCGGGACGCGCCGCCGGCGACGCTCTCAGCGCGACGTTCAACAAGCTCGCCGACGTCCTCGACCGCGTCAACTTCAACGAGGTTGGCCGGTCGATAGTCAGGGATCTGGGCAAGGCGATCGGCGCCGTCGTCGTCTTCCTGAAGTCTGTCAACTGGGACGCGGTCGCGAAGGCAACGTTCCGCCTGCTGGTCGCGGCGTTCAAGGCTCAGGTGAACCTGATGGCCGGCATCGGAGAAGCGGTCGGCAAGGCGCTCGTTGACGGCATCGGCAGAGGTCTGGACTCAGTCGGATCGGCGCTCGAGGCGAAGGCGATCAAGGTCGTGCTCGGGATCATCGACCCGTTCACATCGATTCCGAGCATCCTCGGCCCAGAAGGCGGCATGGCGCGCGATCTGAAGACGAAGCTGCACGCCACCCTCGACTCGCTCAACGCGCCATCGGCAGCCGACGGTGCGACGGTCGGCGCAACCTTCGTCGCTGGCATCATCGGCGCTGTCAACCAGGCGCAAGGCGCGCTCGCGGCAGCCCTGAAATCAGGCATCGCCGTCTCGCAGGCCGCAGGAGCAGGATCTCGCAACACGTCCGGAACGACGAGCGACGCCACGCCGAACCCAGCGCTGCCGCCCGCGCCAGCCGCTCCCAGAGCCGCCGGACTGAGCGCGACGCAGCGCAACTCGTTCTTCGACAGCGCGATCTCGAGCGACCTCACCCGGGCCGGCTTCATCACGAACATCAAGTCGCAGATCGGCGCGTTGCAGACGATCGCCGGGCTCATCAGCGCGCGGCTCGCCGCGACGAAGGACGTCACCCGCCGGCGCACGCTCGAGGATCAACTCCTCTCGGTGCAGTCGCAGATCAAGGGCGACCAGGCGCAGGTCGCATCCGACTTCCTCGCGTCGCTGCAGTTCGGCATCACGAAGGCGCAGGCCACAGCCACGTTCAGGGACGACGTCGCTGCGTTCACTGCGCTCGAGAACGGCATCAAGGCCGAGATCAAAGCGACCGGCGACACCCTCGACCTCCAGCAGCAGCTCTTCGACGCCGTGCAAGGCCTGAAGGCTGCGAAGAGCTCGCAACTGAGCGCGAAGGACTTCAAGATCCTCGGCTTCGGGCCGACAGGCGACGACATCACGCCCGGCCTTAAGCGGCTCCGCACCGAGTATGCGAACGTCGTCAAGGAGATCAGCGGCACGTCGCTCGACACGAGCAAAGTGAGGACGGAGCTGGCTGCGATCAAGAAGGTGATCTCGGACTCGCTCGTGCCGCCCGACGTCCGCACGAAGATGCAGCAGCTCCTCGCCGACCTCGAGGGCCAGCTGACGAAGGCCGGCAACCAGCTCGGGTTCAAGCAGCTCGACACTTCGGCGTTCGCCGACTCGCTCGGCCTCACCGGCGACGCGAAACGACGAGCAGAGGCGAAGCTTTCACAGATCGGCAAGGGAGGCACAGTCCCGAACACAGGCGTCGGCGCGTTCGGCGTCGGCGTCCCGACAGGGAGCTCCGCCGGCGGCCGCGGCTTGACGATCACACCCTCGACCGTCGTCGTCAAGATCGACCAGAGCGAGATCGGCCGGGCGTCGATGACGTGGAAGATCAGCCACGACCGGCGCAACCCGTCGCAACGCCGCGGCCCCAACGCGGGAAACTAGCCGGTGTCCGCGCCGCCTTCGCTACCCGCCGGCCGGGTCCTGATCGCGTACGACGACGGCCCGCTCGAGCCGAATCCGACCTGGACACGGATCGACGACACCGACAACCTCGTCTCCGGCTACGACCTCCAGGTCGGACGCCAGACCCTCATCGCCCAGACCGACACAGGCACAGCGACCGTCTATCTGAACGACCAGACCGGCGACTACGACCCGCGCACGAGCGACCTCGCTGGCCTCCAGATCGCACTGCAGCTCTGGAACCCGGTCACGGAGACATGGGAACCGCAGTTCCGCGGCCACATCGACGAGGTCACAGCCGACATCAACGCGGCGACGGACGCGAACGGGAAGCTGATCCTCGCGAACGTCCAGCTGAACTGCGTCGACATCTTCGACTACCTCGCCGGCTACGGCCTCACACCTGGCCTCGACGGCGTGACGCCGCCGGCCGGGTCGGAAGGAACGATCTGGTACGCCGAGACGACGGGGACGATCGACGACCGCGTGATCGAGGTGATGACCGATGTCGGCATCGACGTCCTCATGTACGTCCCGTTCTCAGGGAACGTGCGCGGCTGCGAGGTCAACTACGACGCCGACGAGTCCGCGCTCGTGGTGCTGCGCGACTGCTCTGACGCCGAGCTGCCGTTCATCGGGAACACCTATCCGGACCGCTTCGGACGGTTCTGCTGGCACGGTCGCGAAAGCCGCTTCGATCCAGACACGGTCGCCGCCGGCGCAGGCTCCGACGCGTGGAACTTCACACGCTGGAAAGCGGGCGACGGCCTCGCGATCAGCCTCGACTCAGACCGAGCCCAGATCCGAGTGCTCTCGACGAACGACTCGCGCAAGGACATCATCAACGCCGCGCTCGCCTACCCGCGCGGGATCCTCGAGGTCGACATCCCAGGGCAGGTCTTCATCGACGCGACGTCGGTCACCGACTTCGGTAAGCACGCCGCAGACCCGATGACCGATCTCGTCATCAAGGAAGGCGTCACGACCGGGAACGACGCGAACGCGGAGACGCTGCTCTACGCGAAGTTGCTCGTGCTGAACAAGAAGGATCCGAAGGCGTCGGTGAGCGCGCTCCAGATCAAGGCGATCGACCCGGGCGACGCCCGCGCGGCGAAGACGTGGGCGCTCCTGTCTCAGTGCGACATCAGCGACATCATCAACCTCGCGATCGGCGACACGGGAACGCTCTACGCGATCCCTGGCGATTCGCCCGACGACGACCACTACATCGAAGGCCGCTCGATGCGCGTCAGGCCGCTCAACCCCCTCTTCGACTACGTCGAGCTAGACCTGAACCTCTCACCGGCAGTCTGGTCGATGGACACACACGGGGTCTTCGCCTAGATGGGCTACCTACAGCACGGGCGCCGGCATAAGCGCGGAGGCACGGATCCGATAGACGACGAGCTGCCGTTCTGGACGCCGTTCACGCCGAGCATCGAAGACGGCATTCTAGACGACACGCTCTCCTACGGCTTCGCGATGGTGCAGTCAGCCACGCAGATGGCGACTGTTGCGGTGCAGGTCAGGCTCGTCGTTCAGTCAGAGCCAGGCGGCAGGTTCGAGAACCTTCCGGGCGCCGACGGTGAGAGCTACAACGCCCCATTCGCATGGATCTTGAACGGCTGGGCCTTCACGAGCTCCGATCCGACCGACGCCGCGACCCAGTGGGACACTCCAACCCCCGCGGTCGTCGACGCCGGAGGCCGGTTCCACTATCCAAACGCCGGCGCTGTCGTGATCGGTGGCGGCCCGGACGGCGGCTACCCGGACTCTGGCTGCGCGGGCGACATCCTCTTCGTCGGCGGCGGCATCTACCCGTATCAGGACGACTCACTGTCGTCGATCTGGCCTAACCCCTAAACCGAAGGGACGCTCCGGATGCTCACGCCAGCCCAGAAGGGCAAGCTACGCGCTGCCCTCGCCGACTTCTGCGAGCGCGCCGAGGTCGCACGGCTCAAGTGGAACTACGCCCAGAACAGGCCGTACACCGGCATCGGCGTCGCGCCAGAACTCCACCACGTCGACGACTGCTCCGCCTACGTCGCGCTCGCGTTCAACTGGGCGATGCACCACACCGGCATCTACATCGCCGACCCGCTCAACGAGCACTACGGTGGCCTCGGCTACACCGGCACCGAATACGACTTCCTCCGCGCGCATCCCGCGCCGCCAGGGAAGTACCTGATCGGCGACTGCGCGATCTTCGGCAGCCCTGCCAACACCGTGCACACGTCGGTCTGCAGAAAGGCCGGCAACCAGTCGACCGCGATCTTCTCGTCGAACGGCCACGAGTCGTGGATCTTCGACCGTGACGCACCAGAGCCGATCTCGCTCACGCACGAGAAGGCGATCGAGAACCTTGTCGGCGTCTACAGGCACCCGGCGCTCCTCTAACGATGAACCCGCGCGAGATCATAGGAAGCATCGCCGCCGCGACCGGATGGCTCGTCGGTACATCAGGAATCGGCACTGAGGTCGAACAGATCGGTGCAGTCGTCGTGCTGATCGCCGGTATCGCGACGGCCTGGTACGGGTCGAAAACGAAGGTCAACCTCGCGACCGCCGAGACGTCCGCGCGGACATGGCAGGACCTCGCCGAGTCGCGCGAAGAGACGATCAAGGACCTCCTCGCCGACAAGGAGTCGATGCGCCGCCGCGTCGACCGCGCAGACATCGACCTTGTCGCAGCCCGCGAACGCATCGCAGCGCTCGAAGCGTTGCCGAGGTTCGAAGACGTCACCAAGCTCGTCGAGCTCCACCACCGCGAGAACCTCAAGAACTTCAACCGCGTCGAAGACCTCCTCGGCGCTCTGGCGGCGGGAGCCTGATGTGTCCGGCCGCGACCTCACACCGCAGAAACTCGACTCGGTCGTTCGGAGCCTGACGACGTCGCTACTCGCACTCTCGCTCGTCGCAGCAGTGATCTACCTCGCCGTCACATCGAACGGCGTCCAACTCACGCCGCTGCAGATCGCACTCGTGGCGTGGGCCGGGATCGTCGTCGGCTTCTACTTCGGCGGCCACGTAGCTCAGAACACGGCCGCGCTCGAGGAAGCACGGCTCATCAAAGCCACGGACGCATCCGAGGCACCAGCGATCCGTTCAGAAGCAGCA
The DNA here is from genome assembly GCA_964504685.1 of uncultured Kofleriaceae bacterium. Taxonomy (GTDB): domain Bacteria; phylum Myxococcota_A; class Polyangia; order Haliangiales; family Haliangiaceae; genus JABFXX01. Next base: position 10,111 of record CAZDGY010000009.1, read on the forward strand.
ACCCAATCGACCGAAAGGAAAACATGAAGACCATCGCCACAGGGCTCAGCAAAGCACTGAAGGCCATCTACGCCGGCGCAGGCGCACTCCTCACCGGCCTCGGCACAGCACTCGTCGGCGCAGACAAGTTCTCCAACGTCACCGACGCGCAGTGGATCGTCATCGCGTCGCTCACCCTCACCGCGTTCGGAGCCGTCTACGGCGTCACGAACAAGTCGAGCGACCAGCCGGCAGCGAAGTAATGATCGGTTTCTCACTAAACTTGAGGCGTGACCTCGCTCGAGAAGTGGCACGCGCGAATCGAGAAGCACGAGGATGGCTGCTGGCTCTGGACTGCAGGCCGGTGGTCGCGATACGGAAGGTTCTATGTGGATGGCAAACACGTAGCCGCACACCGCTGGGGCTACGAGCAGATCGTCGGCCCTGTCCCCGAGGGCTGCGAACTCGACCACACGTGTCGCAATATCTGGTGCGTGAACCCGCAGCATCTAGAGCCAGTGACACACGCCGAGAACGTACGGCGAGGAATGGCTGGCTCAGTCAACGGAGAGCGGCAACGGTCGCTCACGCAGTGCCGAGCTGGCCACGCGTTCACGGAAGAGAACACGCGTCGTTGGCGTGGGCGTCGAATCTGCCGCAGGTGCGATGCGAGGCGCGTTCATGAGCGCCGGCGTCTACGTAGCAGAGCTTGAAGAGCGGCTTGTTCCTGGCAAACCGCTTGGTCGCCATATCGAACACGACAGTCGCTCCCGCGACTTCGCAGTCGAGGTCGACGAAGCGACACCGCTCGTCAAGGTGCTCTGGAACAGGTACGGCAACCCGTTCAACCAGGGCAACCTCGGATCGTGCACCGGCAACGCCATCACCGGCGTCCTCAACACAGCGCCGTTCCACAAGGCGAGCGGGAAGCTGCACACGGAGAAGGACGCCGTTGCGATCTACTCGGCCGCGACGAAGATCGACAACATCGAAGGTGAATACCCGCCGACGGATTCCGGATCATCTGGCCTCGCGGTCTGCAAGGTCGCCAAGGCGGAAGGTCTGATCGCCGGCTACAAGCACGCGTTCTCGATCGCGGCCGCGCTCCAGGCGCTGATGAAGGGTCCGGTGATCACCGGCGTCGCCTGGTACGACGGCTTCGACACGCCTGACGAGAACGGCCTCGTCGAGATCTCAGGCGAGATCCGCGGCGGCCACGAATTCGAGATCCGCGGCTACGACCCCGCAACCGATCTCGTGACCGCTGAGAACAGCTGGGGCGTCTCGTGGGGACTCAAGGGGATCTTCCACTTCACGTCGCACACGTGGGCCGAGCTGCTCAAGCAGCAGGGCGACGTGACTGTCCCGCTACCGCTCGTTTAGCTCGCGAGCTCGTTGCTGCTCGGCGAGGATCTGCCTCGACACGTCGAGCTGCTGCTGTTGGACGGCGAGCTGCTTGCGGTGACCGCGGCGGAAGAACCTGAACGGGATCGTCAGCAGCCCGAAGAGGCCGAAGACGACGATGTACCAGGCGAGCAGCACGGCGTACATCAGAGCGATGAACGCGAGTGACAGCGGCACGAGCACGGCGAGGATCGCGATCGCGGCTGGTGTGGGCTTGCCTGTCACGGCGACTCGCACCAGCCGCGATGTGCGTCTCGTGATTCCGACGTAGCTCATCGGCGACGAGTAGGTCTGCTTCGTCGTCTGCATGTGCGTATTCACTTCCTCGCCATGCCGGAAGTCAACAGGACGATCGGCTAGTCGTCCCTCGCGCGAGGGATTCCGCTTGCATTGATGCTGCTTCGCAGGTTACAAACTCAAGTCAAGTGGGCAGGCAGTCCGAATGCGGCGACGCGGCCGTTTGGCAGCGTCTTGAAGAGCTCAACCGTCTTGAGCTGGAGCTTCGGGCGGAGCTTGCCGATCTTCGGTCAGCGCGACAAGTTCAGCCTTCAGGTCGCGGCAGAGATCAAGCACTGTCTCTAGCTGTGATTCAAGGCGGACGAGCCGGTCCTCGCGCACTGAGATAGAAGGGATCTCTTCGACGAGATCCTCTGGCTCGACGCCGAGCAGCGCTGCAATCCGCATCAGCTCTCGAACGGGTGGGAGCTTTCCGCTCTCCCATCGCGTGACCGAACTAGGCGAGACGTGGGCTTCGAGCGCGAACTCGAGCTGAGTCCAGCCTTTGGCGTCGCGGGCGAGTTTGATCCGCTCTCCCACTTCTTTGGGCGTCAGTGCCACAGCAAGAAGCAGCTTGCCGTGGGCAATCGTAAATTGACTTCTCGCGCTACTAGTCACCATAGACAAGTCACAACATGACTAGTAGGTTGCTAGTCGTCAAGTGGCTGATCTCCTCGGAACCCGGATTCAGAAGGCGCGTGCCGACGCCGGCTTCACGCAGGAGCAGTTCGCACCGATGCTCGAGGTTTCCCTTCGGACGCTGACGCGGTACGAGCAGGGCGTCTCGGACATCTCGGTCGAGATGCTGATCAAGGTCGCGAAGCTCACTCGACAGCCCATGTCGTTCTTCCTCGCTGAGGCAGCGGCGTGACGGTCGCTGCTGTGACTGAGCTGCGCAGCCGCCCGGTGCACGGAGACATCCGTGTCGACCGGCCGATCAGCGCGGAGGCGCGTGTGCTTGCTGAGCGTGCGGCGTCGATTCGGCGTCTGCGTGAGCGGCCGCGTTCGGGCATGTGGTTCATTGGTTCGACCTCTTCACGGGCGGCGTAGCGATGGGCCAGATGATCGGCGCGCCTACGACCGACCCTGGAACTGTTCGCGGGGGCGCGGCCTCAAGCGAGGGCGCTACTTCAACCGACCGGCGGGGCTGCGTCCTGGCCGCGTCTCCGCGGACAGCAGACGGCAGGTTCGCGCGTACGGGGCCGATCACTGAGCGCGAGCTTGAGGTGCTGAGGCTAGCGACTGACGGCCACACGTACATGGAGATCGGCCGGCTGCTTTCTCCACGGATTGCTGAGACGACTGTGAAGGAGCATGTGAAGTCGCTCCGTGCCAAGCTCGGCGCTCGGACGATGGTGCAGGCGGTTGACGTTGCTTACAGGCGGGGCATCCTCGAGGTCGGCGCGTGAACGATGACGTGCGGCAGGCCAGGAAGGCACTCCTCGGCGCGTTCGGCGCTTCCGATGCGAAGGCTACGGCTGCGCTCGACCGGACGCGGCGTGTCGAGCAGGGCCAGAGGAGGAGTCATACTCGGGTCAACTGGACGCGCACTGCTCGTCGCAAGGCGAGTAAGGCGGCGAAACGAGCTCGGCGTCAGGGGCGTGCAGCGTGACGGAGGCGGAGATCCTCGCGCGCGTCGACCGGATCCGAAACGCCGGCTACTTCGAGTCGCCTAGAAAACGGCTCAACTGGCTCCTCGACGAGCCGACCTTTCACGCGACCTCTCGACGCTGCCCTATTTGGAAACAAACGACCGGCGTCCGCGGCATCCCGGCCAAGGCACACCACGGACGCCAGACAGGAGCACACGTTAGATGACGTACTCGACGGTGAACGACCTCTACTGGGCGCTGTTCGGCATCATCTGCGGCGGCCTCGCCGTCATCCTGGTGCTGGGCCTCGCGCTCGTCGCCCTCCGGGCCAGACGGTTCCGCGACCGGCGCCGCACCCGTCAGATGCGCCGGTTCCTCGTCGAGGCCGGCAGGAACGCACGCGCGGCCGAGGACGCCTACTGGTTCCTCCTGCGTGGGCGTGACGCACGGATCGCTCAGACGATCCACGACTCGAACGCCGTCGTGCGTGTGTTGGCGGATGTTCGCCAGGCGAAGCTCGAGGCCGTCTGATGGCTGCCGAGAAGAAGACGGCCGCGCCGACCGAGTACCTCGTACTGAAAGCGCTCGAGGCGAAAGGGCCAGCCGGCGCGATCAACGATGGCGTGCCTCCGAACTCGTGGACGCGAGTTCAGACGATCAAAGCGTCGAGCGCGACATCGGCGATCCGTGCGGTCGTGTCGAAGCTCGACGAGAAGTCTCAGTCCGGGATGTTCGTCGCGGTCCCAGCGCGTTCGTGGAAGCCCGTCGCGGTCGCTCCTCAGACGCAGATCCGGCTTGAGCTCACCGAGGTCAAACCGTGAACGAGATCCTCGACCTCAGCGCCGAGGACTACCACAGCGACCAGGTTGCAGCCGACACAGTCACCCTCTCCGCGTCGATTGCGCGCATCCTGATCGCCGAATCGCCGGCACACGCTCGCGCCGCACACCCGCGGCTAAACCCCGACTGGGAGCCGAGCCACGACGAGAAGTTCGACGTCGGCACGATCGCTCACTCGTTGCTGCTCGAGGGCGAAGCGGCCGTCGTCGTGATCGACGCGCCCGACTGGCGCACGAAGGCCGCGCAGGAGCAACGCGACGAGGCCTACGACGCCGGACAGACGCCGGTCCTGCTTAAGAACTGGGCGGCTGTCGAGCGGATGGTCGACGCAGTGCAGAGCCAGGTCGCCGCGCTCCCGGTCGACCCGCCTCTGTTCGCCGACGGCAAGCCAGAGCGGTCACTCATCTGGGACGAGAACGGCGTCGCGTGTCGCGCGCGGCTCGACTGGCTCCGAGACGACCTGGCCGCGATCGACGACCTCAAGACGACGTCGCGGTCGGCGAACCCTGACGGCTGGTCGCGCACGATCTTCAACATCGGCTACGACGTCCAGCTCGCCTTCTACCTGCGCGGCCTCAAGGCGGTCACAGGCGCCGAGGCTGAGTTCCGGTTCGTCGTGGTCGAGACGTCGCCGCCGTACGCGCTCTCAGTCATGTCTCTCGCGCCGGGGGCGCTCGAGCTCGCGAACGCGAAGGTCGACTGGGCTCTCGCGACGTGGAAGCGCTGCCTCGAGACGGACACGTGGCCGGCGTATCCGACACGCGTCGCGTACGCGGAGGCGCCGTCGTGGGAAGAGACACGCTGGCTTGAGAAGGAAGCGCGCGAGGTCGCGGCATGAGCTTCGAGTTCAGAGACGCGAAACGCGAGAACGTGCCGCTCCTCATCGGCCTCGCGGGCGGAACAGGATCGGGCAAGACCTATAGCGCGATGCTCCTCGCCCGCGGCCTGGCAGCCGGCCATCCGTTCGTCGGGATCGACACCGAGAACGGCCGCATGCTCATCTACGCCGACGACTTCCCCGAGCTGAAGCACGGCCGCATCGACGAGCCGTTTCGGCCGGCGAAGTACACCGACGCGATCGATGCCGGCGACGCCTTCCTCGAGAAGTCAGGTGTGCCGAGCATCAACCGTGTGATCGTCGTCGACTCAGCCTCCCACGAGTGGTACGGAGACGGCGGCGTCCTCGACTGGCAGGAAGAGATCATGGACGGCAAAGAAGCGCGCCGGCTGATGTCGTGGATCGACCCGAAGAAGGCGCACAAGCGGATGGTCACACGCCTCCTTCGCGTGAACGCGCACGTCATCCTCTGCTTCCGCGCCGAGCCGAAGGTCGCGATGATCGACGACCCGGAGAAGCCCGGCAAGAAGAAGTTCATCGACAAGCCGTCGCTGACGGGTCTGAACGGCTGGATCCCGATCGCTGAGAAGAACCTACCGTACGAGCTCACGGCGTCGTTCCTGTGCATGGCTGACAGGCCGGGTGTGCCGTTGCCGATCAAGCTGCCGGACCCGTTGCGGCCGCTCGTGCCGTTGGATAGGCCGTTGACCGATGCGACCGGTCGTGCGCTTGGCGAGTGGGCTGCGGGCGGCGTCCAGAAGCCCGCTGAGGCGACGCAGGCTGGTCTGGCGTCTGAGCCTCAGCGCCGTCTGATCTTCCAGCGTGCGAAGGACGCGGGCGTCGACGAGGTGGGACTCAGAGCGATCTTCGATGCGCACACCGGTCAGACGTCTTCTGCGGCTATCCCTGCTGAGAAGGTTGAGGCGATCCTCGATGCTATCGGCGCGCCGGCTGAGTCGCCGTTCAGGGCGCCTGAGGGAGCTGCGGCTTGATGTCGGTCGTGTTCGGCGCCGCGATCGCTCTTGTGGGTGCGCTCGCGTGGATGGCGATCGACTGGGAACGGATCCGCGCTCGCGTCGTGCGGTTCGGCGTCCAGCACGACATCGCGATCTTCCAAGACGGCGTCCCGTTCGGGATGTTCCTCTTCGCGGCTATCGGTTGGTTCGTCGGTTCGTGTTTCGTTGGCTCGTGGGCGATCGTCGCCTGGATCTGGGGGCTCGCGTGAACGAGGAAGCCGTGGACGCTGTCGAGCAAGAGTTCCTAGAGATCTTCTGGCTCCTGTACCCGGAAGTCACCTGGACGATCAGGCCACGGAGCAAGAGGAACGCGCCGCCCACGTCGCGGCAGATCGTCCGGCGCATCGCCGCGCCAGATGAGGCCCATGCGCTCGCCGGGAAGGCTGCCTGACGCATGCGGCCAGACCACAACGCACTCGAGGCCAGCGGCCAACAGCCTCCGCCGGTGAGCTACATCAAGCCGCGGCCAGGCTTCCACGAGATCACCGGGGATCATGTCGCCGAGTGGCGCGGAGCGCACGCGGAGATCTTCGACGGCTCGAACGGCGACGTCGACGCGTTCGCGTCTGACAGCGAGTCCAACTTCGAAGGCGTCTTTGCCTGCGATCGCGAGAGCGTCAGTGCTGATGTACGCGCCGAGGTCTCCTCGCGCCACCTCCAGCTCTGCACCGGCAGCCGTCAGAGCGCTGCTCGTTCGTGCTGCCTCGACGGCGATGTTCTCGCCCTGGAGAGCAGCCAGGAACGCTTCCTCGACGAGCGGATCGACGACTCGCGCGAGGACTGTGACAGGGCGCGGGCATTTGCCGGCGGCGTGGATGCGGCGACAGCTGTACATCACGAGCCGGTCGCGCTTGCGGTCGCGCATGGAGTCGACCTTCATCAGGTAGCGGCAGCCGGAGCATCGAATCAGCCCCGAGAGAAGCGCCGGAGGCCCGACGCGAGCGCTGGGAAGGCCGCGAGCCATCTGCGCGGCGCGCCACTCGCGCTCGCTGACGATCGCTTCATGCGCTTCTGCTGCGATGAACTCGCCCGAGCGTGCTTCGCCGAGGTAGACGCGGTTGCGGATCAGCGCGTTGACGGATCCAGGGCTCCACTGAAGGTTGCCGTACGGCGTCACAACCGCTGCGTCTGTGAGGAACTCCCCGAGCGCACGCCAGCCGACGCCGGCCGCGCGTTTACGGAAGAGCTCGGCGATCACCGGCGCGTCTTCGCTGGGCTCAAGCCGGCCGTCCTTGAGGCGTCTGTAGCCGGTCGGCGTCTTCGACGCGATGTGCACGCCTCGGTCGACCGCCCGTTCGCGTGCGTCGCTCCAGTCGGCACGTCGGCGGTCGAGTTCCCATTCGGCGATCGCGCCGAGCATGTGCGCGATGAGCTTGCCGTTCGGCGTCGCCATGTCGAGACCGACGTCCACCGCAACGATGTTCCAACCGCCGGCGAGCGCTCGCTCGAGCAGCCTGCCGAGGTCAGACAGCGATCGAGTGATCCTGTCGAGCTTCGCCGCGATGATCCCATCGGCTTCCCCACGATCGACGGCCGCGAGTGCTGCTTGGAGGCCAGGGCGGTTCAGGGTCGAGCCGGGCTTGTCGAGGTCTTCCTGCCATCCGACGATCGTGTGGCCGCGCGCCCGCGCGTACGCCTCGACTTGGTCGCGCTGCACCTGGGGGCTGATGAAGCTGTCGCCGGCGCGACCACCGACGCGGCTCACCCTGACGCAGCCGATCAGCCTCACAGCTTGCTATCGGCGCAGTCGGTGACGATGTCGAATCCCTCGTTCGGGACTACTTCGCGTACTCGCCTGATCGACATACGCCGAGCAGCATCTCGCTTTAGGCGAGTCCACGTCGATCTAACGACGTTCGAACGCCACGGGCAGTCGACCCGTGAGGCCGTGCAATCGACCAGGAGGCTCACGCATCCGGTTCGCAGTCCTCACCGCGGCGCTCGCGCTGCTCATCGTCGCGCCCGCGCGCGCTGGTACCAACTCGGTACCGCAGCCGGCGCTCATCGCTCAGATCAGCCGGCAGGTCTTCGGACAGCGCTGGCGTGCCGCCGCGTGCATCGCCCACTACGAATCAACCGACGGCGCCCATCTTGTGAACGGCTCGAACCTCGGGCCGTGGCAGAGCTCGGCGTACTGGCATCCGTGGATCGACAGGCGGAGGATCCTCGTTGACTGGGTCTACGCAGCACGAGTCGCGTACCGCGTCTCAGATGGTGGCCGCGACTGGTCGGCGTGGCCCAACACGCACCGGCTCTGCGGCGTGTGAACCGCTTCTCTGGCGCTGCCCGTGCGCGCAGTTCAATCCCGTGACGGTCGACGCATGCGTGTCGTGCCGTTCTGCGAGGCCGAGCTGATGTGCGCGATCTGTCGGACTTCCTCGTCGACGTCGCTGCGCGTCGCATCCGGATCGAGGTCGTCGGTCCGCTCGCGCCGGCGAATCAGCGGCTCATGGACTATTTGGGCGTCGAGGTTGTCGTGAGCGCCGTCGTCGCCGAGATGACGCGCTGTGTTCATGCGCCCCGGTGTGGCTGGACGTTCGTCGGTCCGTCGGAGCGCGCTGGCGTTCTTCTGACAGCGCACTTGAATCTGATGCACGGCGGCCACGGGAACGGCCATGTCGAGACACCAGAAGCTAAACGGGAGGTTGAGACTGTGGCGACAGCGCCGAAGTGGACGAACGACAGCTGCATCCACGCCATCAAGGTTTGGGCTGCCGAGCATGGCCGACCGCCGACGAACCGCGACTTCACCAAGGCCGCTCCCGGTCGGCCCACGACGGATCAGGTGAAGCGTGCGTGTGGTTCGTGGGCGGCTGCAATCGCTGCGGCCGGCTTTCCCGCTCCGACGCGTGGCGGCGCTCATGGACGTTCGAGATCGTCGGTGCGGGAACCGAAGGCGAGTGAGGCGGCCGTCCTTTCCGGACCGCCTCCAGCATCGCTCACGCCTGCCGAAGCCAACGGCGGCGTTGCTGTTGACGGCCCGTCTCCCAGCCCGTCCTCAGTCCGCGAGGCTGGGTCCCGCACCGACGAATGGCTCTCCACCCTCGGCACCAGCCGCGAACGCCTCCAGGACGAGATCGCACGCCTCGACGAGCTCTCCGTCGTAAGCGGCCTTCAGCGTGACGCGCTCCAGTCGTTCCTCGACGAACTCGAGGGCGTGTGAGCCAGATCGACATCTTCGGCGAAGCGAAACCGCTCGTCCGCGTCGGCCGAAGCCAAGAAGCCGTCCTCAAGCTCCTCGCCGACACTCCTGACGGATGCAGCGCCGACGAGATCGGAGCAGCGATCCACGCCGCTCGAGGCAAGCACGCGATCGACGAGATTTGCCGTTGGTGCGGACCGGACTCGCGCGATGTTGTTCGCGCGCTTGAGAAAAAGCAGCTGATCCGGCGCACGAGTAACGGCCAATTCGTGCTGCGAATCGAGCAGAAATCTGACAGCAAATTCGGCGGAGACATCCCGTACTGATGGGCCAGCGCATCGACGATCAACTTGCGAAGCGGCTCTACCTCGAGGAGGGAATGCCGACAACCGCGATCGCGGCCCGTTTCGGCTGCACGGATGTCACCGTCGGCAATGCCCTCGATCGCCTCGGCGTCGCGCGACATCCCCGAACGTTTTGGCCTAAGACGAGCGGACGGCCACGCTCGGACCATGTTGCTCGTTTTGCTTCGAAGTACGAGCGCCGCGAGGATCGCGAGTGCTGGCCTTGGCTCGGTCGTAAGGACAGGGACGGCTACGGCCTCTTCTGGCTCGACGGTAAGCAGCGTCGCGCGCACCGCGTCGCATACGAGGCCGTCAACGGCCAAATCGTCGGAGATCTGACTGTCGACCATCGCTGTGCGAACGCTGGCTGCGTCAACCCGGGTCACATGGAGCTCGTCACACTCGCCGAGAACACGCGGCGTGCTCAGGCGAGACTTCGTGAGCGGAGAACCGCGTCGTGAGGCGTCTCGGTCCCGGCTCGGAGATCACACTCGCTGACGGACGACGGATGCTCGTCGAAAGCGTCGTCCAGCTTGACGGGCTCACGATCGTGCACTGGCGCCAAGTCGTCGTCGAGATCAAGGCCGCAGCGTGAAGCCGACTGTCCAGCACGTCCTCGCGCAAGCGATCACCGCCGCGGCGGCGCATCCTGAGCCTGGGCCGCTCGAACGCCTACTCGACGGCATGTCCGAGATCCTCTGGGACGCCGATCGGCGTGAGCGCAACGGCGGCCGAGATCCGCACGAATTCCTGAACCATTCAGGAAACCTTCCGGAAAAGGCCGCTGCAGCGTGAGACGCGTCGCGCCGGCCATCCCGATAGCCGACATGCTCGAAAAGCAGCTCGAGCAGCAAGTCATCGGCACGAAAACCAATCCCGGCCTAGCCCGCATGCTCGGCTGGAAGGCGTACCACACCCTCCGCTCGCAAGGCTCCGAGCCCGGCTACCCCGACTGGACACTGATCCGCGAGCGCGTGGTCTGGCTCGAGCTCAAGACCGAGAAGGGCATCGTCTCCGACGCTCAGGTGCGCTGGATCTCCGCGCTCTGCAAGGCGCAAGCCGAGGTCTACATCGTGAGGCCACGGCATCTCGAAGCCATCGCAGTCGTCCTCCAAGCCCGAACACCGTTCCCTGCCGGCGTCGGGCCACTACTCGAAGAGCTCACACGCGAGCTCGGAAAGAAGGCCGCATGAGCGAAATCGACGTCTCGCCCCACTCCTTCAGCCCCATCCGAATCTGGGATCTGAGGCCGAACGGGCGATGCCGTCACTGCTTCGCACCGCGATCTGCCCACCCGATGCACTGCTGGGTCGCAGCTCGACCATATGGCGACCGCTCGCCAGCAGAGCTCAGCTTCGAAGCCCTCTCAACAGGAAGGAAATCAGCATGAGCGCACAACCCGAAAACCAGGACGACGACCAGGTCGACGGCCAAGACCCCGACAAAGGCAAGCTCTTCGAAGTCCCACGCGTCAAAGTCGCCGTCGACGAAACCGACCCCACCGTCATCAAACTCTCATTCTCAGGCTCGATCGAGCTCGACCGCACAGCCGCGGCCGACGTCGAGTTCTTCAACAAGCTGAAGTCCGGCAAGCCCGCCAGCTTGGCGATCGCAGCGCACGTCGCCGGCGCACGCACCCGGCACCGCCGCGACAGCGAAGGCGACGTCGACGCGGTCGTACAGACCAAGTCCCTCATCGTCACCGACGTCGAACTGTCGTGACCAGCTCGAGCACACAGCTCGTCGCCTACCACGGCGACGAAGCCGCCAAACAGAAGGCGCTCGCACTCATCGAAGCGCATCAGGCCGCAGATCAGATCATCCAAGGCCGCTACTGGCAGGAAGACGAAGACGGCATCTTCCGCGGCTGCGCCGTCGGCTGCCTGCTCGAGGATCCCGACGGCGGCCACGAACGATACGAGACGGAGTTCGGAATCCCCGTGCAGCTCGCATGGCTCGAGGACGGCATCTTCGAAGCCCTCGACGCCGATGTCGCCAAGCAGTGGCCCGTACGATTCATGGGCGCGATCCAGGTCGGATCTGATCTCGCCCCGGTCTGGCCGCGCTTCGCCGTCTGGATGCTCACCGATCCGACGCACGGCCTCGAGAACGTCACCGACAAGGACGACATCAAGGCTGTCTGCCGGCAGATCGCAGCCGCTTACGAGCGGATCGCCGCCGGCGACACTCTCACGAGCGACGAAGAGCAAGCCGTTACCGACGCTGCGCGGGATGCGCGGGCTGCGTGGGCTGCGTGGGATGCGCGGGCTGCGTGGGCTGCGTGGGATGCGCGGGCTGCGCGGGCTGCGTGGGATGCGCGGGCTGCGTGGGATGCGCGGGCTGCGCGGGCTGCGCGGGCTGCGCGGGCTGCGCGGGCTGCGTGGGCTGCGTGGGCTGCGCGGGATGCGCGGGATGCGCTCGTTACGGCCTCATCGGACAAGCTCATCGAGCTGCTCGAGGCTGCGTAGCGGTGGCGTGGCTCGACGACCGCATCTACGCTCACCCGAAGATCCGAAACGTGCCCCGCGCGACCCGGTGGAGCTACGCCGCAGCGCTCGCGTACGCGTCCGGATTCGGCACTGCCGGCGTGCTCACCGAGGGCCAGCTGAAAGCGATCGAAGCAACAAAACGCGACCGCGAGCTCTTGATCGAAGTCGGCCTCTGGGACGACGCCGGACGTGGAGCAATTCGTATCCACGATTGGAAAGACCACAACGGCAAACGCGATGCCCGACGTGAAGCAGACCGTCTGCGGAAACGTGCCGAGAGAGCCAAAAACGAAGAAACGTCCGCAGGACACAACACGGACAAACTGCGGACAGCCAACGCCGTGTCCGCAGGACAGTCTGTGGACCGTCCTCGCGCGCCCGCGCGCAGGCGCCCGCCCGATGACGGTAGTGACAGAGTGACGGAAGAAGGACTAGCTACGGATTCAGCAGCAGGGGTCCAAAGCACTTCAGGCAGTCTCGAAGCTAGATCCGCCGAAACCGAAGATCTCCAGACCTCTGCTGCTGCGGTGGAGAGCCCAACGGAACAGGACATCCGCGACGCCTGCAAACGCTTCGGCGCCGACTCCAAGATCGTCGAACCGATCGCACGCCAGCTCCCAGGAGCCATCTTCGCTGCGGTCGTCACCAAGCACGCCGCCAAGGTCAAACGCGGCTCGGTCGACGACGTGCCGGCGCTCTTCGTCACGCTCCTCAAAGCCGAGCTGAAGGATCAAGCACGAGCCGCCGCGAAACACGCACAGCCGATGCCGCCGACACGGCTACCCGAAGGCGAACGACCGACCAAGGTCGAAGGCGAAGACTGGGTGCGCCACATCGTCCCGACGCTGAAGCGACATCCGTTCGAACGCGTAGCCGATCTCGTCGCTGAACGCGCAGCAGCCGAACACTGGACGGACGAACAGCTCAACGACCGGCTCGGACTCGCGCTCGAGCTCCACCAGGCGGACGCCGCGTGACGGGCCTGCGCCTCACCGACCACGAATGGGAGACAGCCCGTCAGGTCTGCACCGACAAGCAGATCCTCGCACTCGACCTCTGGCGACGCGGCGCCGGCTACAGACGCATCGGCCAACTCCTCGACATCGACGAATCCACCGCCCGCCAGCACATCAAACGTGGCCGAAAACGGCTCGAACTAGAACTCGAACAACAAGCCGCTTGATGCACGCCGAACGATGTGCAACACTCACCACCGCGCGGCGCCAGGTACAGATCCACGAAACCCGGCCGCCCACCCCTCACGCCACAGGTGCCACTTCAGCCAGCCAGGCGCACGACCAGTCGCGGTGCTGGCGATGACGCACGCCTACTCCCACGGCACAGGGCAAACGACACACCGGTACTCGAACGCCGCCGGCTCGAACGAGCACAAGCAGCCGCAGTCCTCGACTCGCTCGCCACATCCGACGAGCCGCTGCCGCTGAGACACGAGCTCACCAAACCCGGCGACGCCGACCAGCTCCGCGGCATCCCCGCAATCGGACGCTCAGTCGCAGGCGCCACACCCGGATCGAACCCAGAATCCGAAACGATCAAGAGACTCATGCGCGCCGCCAACCTCCACGAACGCACAGCCGCATGACGCGCTACACCGAACTACGCCACGCCGGCTACTACCAACCCGGCCTCACCGACAAACAACGCGACAAGATCGCCGCCCAAGTCGACAACCAACCGACACGCACCGAAACCGTCAAAGGCTCAACCACGTTTTTTAAGCCAGGAACAGGCAGATGACCCCCGAAGTCATTGGTTCTCTCTCCGAAACGTCGCGATCCGCGCGGATGCTGCGCTGCTATGCCTGCGGCATCTCGAAAGCGCGCGATTCGTTCTACTCCGACGCTGCGCGAGCTTCTGGGGTTTCGTCTCGGTGTAAGGCTTGTGAGAAGGATCGGATGCGCGCTCGGTACGCGGCGAATCGCGACGAGATCCTGCGTCGGAGCAAGGAGCGTCTTGATCGTTTGCGTGGCCGTTCCGATCGGAAGTGTCGGACGTGTGATCAGCCGGCGACGTCGACGCAGCACGTGTATTGCGACGTATGTCGCGCTCGAGTATTGGCGACGCGGGACGCTTGGTACAAGCGGCGGATCTCGAAGCCACGCTTCAGTGGTGCGACGAACGCGCGCGGCTACGGGGCCGATCATCAGCGCAAGCGTCGTGCGGTCGAGCGAGTTATTGCTTCTGGGGGCGTCGCGTGTGCGCGGTGTCATCTGCCGATCCTTCCGGGCGATCCGTGGGATCTCGGCCACGACGACCATGACCGGTCGCGCTACTCGGGTCCTGAGCACAGGCGTTGCAACCGTGCGACCGCGAGCCGGCATATGCGGAGGGTGTCGGTTGCGCTGTGATCAGGCCGCGGTTCGCGTGGTCTCCGCCGTGTGCGCGGTCTCTGGGTTCAGAGTGCGTTGCGTTCTGGCGTGCGGCGGGCGGTTTGTTGTTCGAGTGGCAGGAGCTCGTGATTGTGGGGATGCTCGGGCTCGGCGAGGACGACAGATGGGCGACGTCGGAGGACGGCCTGGACGTTGCGCGGCAGAACGGGAAGGGCGTCATCTTGCAGGCGATCGAGGCGTTCTTCGCGTTCGAGTTGGGCTACGACGTCGTGATGCACACGGCGCACGAGTTTGCGACTTCGCAGGAGCATCAGTTGCGTCTCGAGGACGTGATCCAGAACGCGCCTCATCTGCACGCACAGGTGAAGGAACGCGGCGGGTACATGCATGCGAACGGTCGCGAGTCGATCATCCTCAAGTCGGGCCGGCGGATCATCTTCAAGGCTCGGACAAAGGGCGGCGGCCGCGGCTACTCGGGGGACTTGCTCGTGTGGGATGAGGCGATGGTGATCCCGGATGCCGTCGTCGGGGCGCAGAAGCCGATGCTTCGGGCGAGCAAGGCGCCGCACGGGCCGAAGGTGATCTACGCCGGCTCCGCGGTCGACCAGGACATTCATGAGCACGGCATGAACTTCGCACGGCTGCGCGAGCGCGGGATCGCGGAGGCGCCCAGAGTGTCGTGGCACGAGTGGTCTGCGCCGTACGACCATCCGTCGGAGATGACCGACGATCTGCTCCGCGACCGGTCGTGGTGGCCGTTGGCGAATCCGAGCATGGAGGAAGGCCTCGTATCGGAGTCGACGATGGAGGACGAGATCGAGTCGATGCCGGCGCGGACGTGCGCGGTCGAGCTCGGCGGCGTCGGCGACTGGCCCAGGACAGACGGTTTCGATGACACGGTCTTCCCAGTCGAGATCTGGGACGCGCTCGAGGATCAGACCTCGGTGCTGCAGGAGCCGTTCTGTCTGGCATTCGACGTATCGCCTGAGCGGCGCACCTCCATCGCGATCGCGGGACGCAACCAGAACGATGACTTCCATGTCGAGATCCAAGAGTGCAAGCAGGGCACGAGCTGGGTCGTCGACCGCCTGGTCGAGATGGTCGAGCGCGGAGATCCTGAAGTAGTCGTTTGCGACGCGACCGGGCCTGCCTCATCTCTGCTCATTGCGCTCGAGGAAGCCGGCGTGAAGGTCGAGACGATCACCGCGACTGAGCACGGCCAAGCATGCGGCCGACTTGTCGACATGGTCTCTGACGGGACGCTCGCGCACCTCGGATCCCCGGAACTGCGCGAAGCGATCCGAGGCTCGAAGACGAGGCAACTCGGCGACGCCTGGGCATGGTCTCGTAAGAACTCGCACGTCGACATCTCGCCCCTGGTCGCTGCGACGTTGGCATTAGGCGCCGCGGCCGGCGTCACTACAGCGGAGATCCACATCTTCTGATGGGCCGCATTCGTGACTACCTGACCGGCGCGAACATCGAGCGTCTCCCAGCCGTGGAGCGCCTTGATCTGTTGAAGCGCG
>CAZDGY010000010.1:0-24896 GCA_964504685.1 uncultured Kofleriaceae bacterium
GCTGATCGGCGGCGTCGTCGGCCTCGCTGCCGGCTCGCTGTTCACCGACAAGACAAACATCTTGGCACCGCTCGGCGGCGGCGGGCTCGTGCTCGGCGCGGGCGTCGGTTACTACGTCGCGGATCGGCTGCACACCCGGCCGGGCGAAGCCGCAGTTGTCAACAGCGGTGCGTTGTGGGGAACCGCAGCGGGCGCGTTGTTCGTCGCGAGCTTTCAACCCGACACGAAGATCAGCGCCGGCATCGTGCTCAGCGGCCTCGGCATGGGCACGGTCGGCGGCGTCTTGCTCGCCCGCTACTTTCGCGTGAGCCGCGCGCACGCCGCGCTGATCGATGTCGGCGGCTTGGTCGGCGCGCTCGGCGGCGTCGCGGCCGAGAACTTGATCTTCCGGCAGCAGAACCAGACGTCGAGTCAGCAGGTGCAGAACGAGCACACCGCGGACTTCGCGCTCGGCGGTCTCGCGGTCGGGCTGATCCTCGCCGGTGTGTTTACCCGCGAGCTGGACCTACCTAAGATCGCGGTCACGCCTGCGATCGGCACCACAGCGTCTCCGGATGGCAAAACATCGTCCACGACATTTGGCGTGCGCGGCGCGTTCTGAGGCAGGCATCACAAACTTTACCCTGGGGCGTTCTGCTAGCATGGTCGCACTATGCGGATAGGGATCGCCGTTGTATTCGTTGCCGCGCTCGCGAGCGCGTGCGGAAAAGTTAGTCCAGCCACCTGCATCACGGGCTCGACCGAGTGCGCGATGGAGTGCGTCGACTTGATGTCGGACGAGCTCAACTGCGGCGCATGCGGTAACGCCTGCCCGGATCAGACGATGTGCAGCGCCGGCACGTGTGCACCGGTCGCGGCGCAATGTCCGGTCGGGTTCATGACCTGCACGTCGGGCTGCGCCGATCTCGTCAACGACGCGAACAACTGCGGCGCGTGTGACAACGTGTGCGACGGCGACTCGCGCTGCCTCGGCGGCACGTGCGCGGTCAGCAACTGGGAAACCGTGCTGACGCAGACGTCGGAGGGCATCATCGGGTTCTCGAACGCCGTGCCTGCCGGCTCGGTGCTCGTCTACGCGACGCTGTCGGAGACCGACACGTTCGTGGCGTACACGTTCCCGTCGAGCGGTCTACCGAACGGTGCGTTCGCCACGCTCGCGCCTCCGCCGACAGGTTTTGGCACCTACGGCACGCCGATCACGACCCCGGCCGGCGCGATCTATCTGTTCACCGGCAACGCGGTCAACACGTTCGATCCAGTCGGCAACACGTGGTCCGCGCTACCCGGCGTCACGCTCACTGACACGGTCAACGACTCCCAAGGTGCTTCCGACGACGACGGCAAGCTGTACGAGTTCGCGACAGACACCGGCGGCGCGAGCTTCGTCGCCCAGTTCGATCCCGCGACCGGGACGCAGAACTACTTCCCGTGGCCCGGCGATGCTCAAGACGAGCCGCGCGTCGCGTGGGATTCCAAGTCCAAGAAGCTGTACCTCGGCAATTACTTCGACGCCCAGCTGTACTCGCTTGATCCAGCGACCGGGACGTTCACGTTGTTAGCGCCGCTGCCCGAGGTGGGCATGTCGGATGCCTTCTGCACCGACAACCACGGCTTCCTCTACACTGTCGGCGACGCGTGCAGCGGTGCGAACGAGACTTGGGTCTACAACACTGCCACCGATACTTGGAAAGCGTTCACGCCGCTGCCGTTCGACCACGGCTGCGACGCGTCGTGCACGGTCACCGGCGACGGCTACCTGTACTTCTCAGCGTCGGAGACCAACAACAATATCGCGCGTTACCGCCTCTTCGCGGCGGGAGGGTCGAACTAATGAAGGCGGTCATTCAGGTCTCGATCCTCGCGCTCGCCCTTGTCGCGTGCGGCACCAAGGCGACTCCACCGAGCTGCTTCGGCGGCGCGACCGAGTGTGACAGCACCTGCGTCGACATGATGTCCGATCAGGCCAACTGCGGAGCCTGCGGGGCGGCGTGCGGCCCCGACACCGTGTGCACGGCCGGCGCGTGCGCCCCGGTCGCGCAGCTGTGCGATGGCGGCGCGTTGATGTGCGGCACCGCCTGCGTCGATCCGATGGTCGACGTCGCGAACTGCGGCGCGTGTGGCACGGCGTGTACCGCCGACCAGCGCTGCCTCAGCGGAACGTGCACCGACGAGACCTGGAAGATGGTCGAGTCGCACGCCGAGAACGGGGTCGAAGGCTTCGCGAACGCGGTCGTCGCGGGTCAAGCGCTGAACTACTTGATCCTCGAAGGCACGGCGCTGAGCTCGTACACCTTGCCGCTCAACGACACCGATCCAGGGGCCTATGCGGCGCTCACGGCTCCGCCCTCGTTGAGCGATTACGCGTATCCCGCGTGGGCCGGGACCTCGCTGTACGTGATCGACGGCGTGAACGTCCAGGCCTACGACATCGCCACCAACGCGTGGTCGATGCCGTTCACCACGTTGACCTCCATGCCGAGTGACGCCGAGGCGAGCGCAGATGACGACGGCAAGATCTATGCGACCGCGACCGACGGAAACCTGGTCCAGTACGATCCCGCGACGAACACCGCCGCGTACTTTGCCGAGCCTGTCGACAGCTTCGAAGAACCCCGGACCGCGTGGGATAGCAAGACGAAGAAGCTCTACTTCGCGTCGTTCGAATCCCACGCGTTGTATTCCTTCGATCCGGTCGCTAGCACTTTTGCGACGCTAGCAACGCTGCCGGCGGGCGCCGGCGACGGATTCGGCGACGCCTTCTGCTCGGACGGTCGCGGCCACGTGTACGCCGCGGAGTGCAACGGCAACACCGACTTCTGGGTCTACAGCGCCGACACCGATACCTGGGAGGCGTTCGTCCCGCTGCCGTTTGATAGCGGCTGCAACTCGTCCTGCTACACGACGAGCGATGGTTGGCTGTACGTTGCTTCTTCGGAGATCACGGTCAGCGCCGTGGACTCCAATGCGTTGGCGCGCTACCGCCTGTACATCCCGAGCGCCGGCGGCTCGAACTAAGTCGCCACCAGAGCGTGAGCGGTGGCCCTTACGGGGTCGCCGCCGGCGTGGCCATCGCCTTCTGCATGCAGTCGGACAGCATCTTTGATTTCTCCTCGCCCTGCTTCTGCTCTTCGGGCGTCGGCTTCGGAGGGTTGTTCTTCATCAGCTCTTGGCCCCACGCGGTCATGTCATCGCTGACCTTCTTCGCGCACGCGGCGTCCTTGCACGCGCACATCTGATCGGCGAACTCGCCCATCTTCGCGACCGCCGCGGCGCCGTCCGAGCTGCCCTTGTCGTGCTTCGCCTTCTTGTCGTCGCCGTCGCCGCCGCCCCCGCTCACGCATTTGGCGAACTGGTCGTCGCTCGCCGTGCCGTCGATCGCGAGCATGCAGTCGACCATCGCGGCCATCTTCGGATCTTTGAGCCCGTCGCGGCACTCGGCGATCGACTTGTCGCGCTTGGCCGGGTCGGCCTTGTCGCCCTTGTCCTTGTCCTTCGAATCCTTCGCCATCATTTTGTCGTACAGGCGCTCGCACTTGTCGCCGCCTTTACAACCGACCGCGAGGATCACCGCCGCCACCAAGAATTTGTGCATGCCGCAGCTTAGAACGCGAGCATCACGACCGCTACGCCGGTTCGGTGAGAATCAGCGCGCCGAGCCGATCGCGTCGCGACTCAGATCCGCGCGACGCACGGTGACACCGTGATGCCGTCGATGCGGATCGTCGCACGGACTTCGATCGGTGCGGGCTCGCCGGAGATCGTCCAGATGAACGAGTCGGTCGCGGCGCTCGGGCGAGATGCGAACCGCAGTCGTACCGGCGTATTGAAGCTCGCACGGCCGCGCGGCACGAGCTCGAGCTGCTGCGACTCGACCGGCATGTTGATCACGGGCTCGGAGATCGACCGCTCGACGCCAGCCGCGGTGATGCGTAGCTCGAACTGCATGAACGGCCGATCGTAGTGGATCGTCACCGGCTGCCGCGTTCCGTTGACGATGACGAACAGCAGCGCGAGCTCGTCGGGTCCCTGGTGCTGCAACGTCAGCTCGCACCGGAGCCCGGCCTCGGTCTCCGCCGGAGGCGTGTGGTTAGTCACCGGTAGCTCGTTGGTATTACTGGAACCGCAACCGGCGACCGCGATGCTCGCGAAGATCGTCAGTCCGAGCGCACCGAAACTCGACGTTCTCGCGCATGGCCGCATGACGCAGCTTAGAACGCGATCTACGGCGTCGCCATCGCCTTCTTCATGCACTCGTCAACCCTGATCTGGGTGTCTTCGACCGCGGCACCTCGTAGGTTCGACGGCGCGTTCTTCTTCATGTCTTCGGTCCACGCGGTCACCGCCTCGTTGACCTTCGTCGCACACGCGGCGTCCTTGCAGGCGCACATCTTTTCGGCGAGCTCGGTGAGCTTCGCGCGCGCCTTCTTCTCGTCCTCTTCGTCAGCCTTCAGGCACACCATCATCTTGTCAGCGGTGAGGTCGCCATCGATCGCGAGCATGCAATCGGCCATCTCCGCGGTCTTGGGATCTTTCATTCGCTCGCGGCACTCGGCGATGTCTTTGTCGCGCGCCGCGGGGTCGACCTTTTTATCTTTAGCCTTCGGGTCCACCCCGCTCAGCCGGTCGACGAGGCGTTCACATCTGTCGCCGCCTTTACAACCGATCAGCAAGCCGACCGCCGCGAGAAGCTTGAGCATGGCGCAGCTTAGAACGCGAGCATCACGACCGCTACGCCGGCGCCGGTGAGGATCAGCGCGACGACGATGATCACGATCCAGTGGCGCGGCCCGGCCTCTTGCGCGACCGGCGCGTGCGTCGGCGGGCTCGCGTACGCACCGGACGACGGCGGTGCGTACGGGCCCGATGGCGGTCGATACTCTCCCGACGGCGGCGGGTACGGCGCGTAGCCGCCCGAAGAGTGCGGACCCGACGACGGATATGGGCCCGATGGCGGCCTCGAGACTTCGATCTGCGCGTACGACATGCTCGGCGGCGGCCCGGCCATCGACTGCGACGCTCCGGGATCGACGGTGAACGCCGCATACGACATCGACGCGGCCGGCGTCGCGGGCTCGACCGGCGCGCTGACCGGGGGTGGCGCGGTCGGCGGCGGAGGCAGACGCGCGGGCGGTGGCGCCGAGTCGGCGGGTGGCGGGGTCATCGAGCCAGGCAGCGGCGTCTTGCGGCGCGGCGCGGTCTTCACGATCGAGTCGTTCTCGGTGTCCGCTCTCGGCTCGGGGGGCGATGGCGCGAGCCTGCCGGTCGGCAGCTGCAAGCCGGCCGCGGTCATCGTCGGGATCTTCGTGCCGATCAAGCGGCGCAGCACCGCGCGCACGGCGGCGAGCGTCGGCCGATCGTCGACTTCCTTGGCCATCATCGCTTCGATCAGCTGAGCGAGCTCGACCGGCAGCGTCGGCACGAGCGCGAGCGGCGATGGCACGGCTTGCTCGGCATGCGCGAGCAAGGTCTCGACCGCGCTACCGCCGCGATACGGCACCTTGCCGGTCACGAGCTCGAAGCCGACGACGCCGAGCGCGTAGATGTCAGTGCGATGGTCGACCGGATCGCCGCGCCCTTGCTCGGGCGACATGTAGACCGGGGTGCCGATCACCGCGCCCGTCACGGTGCGCAGCTGGCCCGGCCGCAAGTTCATCAGCTTCACCAGGCCCCAGTCGAGCAGCTTGACCTCGGGCCAACGGCCCGCGACGTTGACCATGAACACGTTGTCGGGCTTGAGATCGCGGTGGACCATGCTGTGGTCGTGCGCCGCGATCAGCGCCGAGGCGATCTCGTCGATGATGCTGACCGCTTCGCTGACGTGCAGCGGTCCGCGCTTGATCCGTGCGCGCAGCGATTCGCCGCCGAGCAGATCCATCACGTAGTAGCTGCGGCCGTCGGGCAAGGTACCGAACGCGAAGATGTCGACGATGTTCGGGTGGCCGATCTCGTTGACCGAGCGCGCCTCGAGCACGAACCGATCGACCGCATCGGCATCGCGCGACAGCTCGAGCGGTAGGATCTTGATCGCGGCGCGCTTGCCGATCAGCGGGTGCTGCGCCGAATACACGACACCCATGCCGCCTCGGCCGAGCTCGCCATCGATGACGTAGCCGCCGACGTCTACGCCGGGCCCGATCGCGGTGTCGTCCGAAGTGGACTCCGGCGAGAAGTCCGCGTCCGCGACCGCCATCGTCTCGGTCGGCTTGACGTCCTCGGATTCGTCCACGGAGGTAATTATCGCAGCGTCAACGAAACAGCGCGAGGGCGCCGGCGACTCCGATCGCGATCGCGAGCAGGGCTGCCACCGCCAACCACAGTCGGCGCGGCGCAGCCGGCGCGTTCGGCCGGGCGATCGGGCGCGCGGCGGAAGGGTTCGGCGTCGCGGCCGGGTACAGCGTCGGGGGCGGCGGCACGCCGATCGTCGTCTCGCCTTGCCCGGCTGTGTTGCTGCGCAGCGCGGGCGACGAGATCGCGGGAGGCAGCGGCGGGACCGGCTCGGGCGTCGGGATCGAGACCGGCGTCGGCATCGGCGGCGGCGCGGTCGGCTCGGTCGGCGTGATCACCGGCGGCGGCGGCGGGGTCAGCATCATCGGCTCGGCGCCGAACCGCGACGGCGTGACCACCCCGGACGTTCCCGACCCTTGCGCCGGCATGTCGACCGCGGAGATCGCCGGCAACGACGGCCGCGCGCGCCGGATCACCGCGCGAACTGCGGCCAGGGTCGGCCGCTGCTCCGGGTCGCCCGCCATCATCGCGATCACGAGCTGGACGAATTCCGCCGGGACGCCGCCGACCGCACCGAGCGCGCGCTCCGGTGTACCGCGCTCGTCGGTATCGAACGAACCGTCGCTATAGCGCCGCGGTCGCTCGCCGGTGAGCAGCTCGTACGACATCACGCCGAGCGCGTAGATGTCGGTGTGGTGATCGACCTTTGCGCCGCGCAGCTGCTCGGGCGACATGTAATCGGGCGTGCCGAGCCGGGTGCCGGTCGCGGTGCGAAACGCCGCGGGCCCGGCGGCGGGCATCAGCTTCGCGAGCCCGAAGTCGAGCAACCGGACGTCGAACCGGCCGGTGTGCGCGACGAGGAACACGTTGTCCGGCTTGAGATCGCGATGGACGAAGCCTTTGTCATGCGCCGCCGATAGCGCCGACGCGATCTCGTCGATCACGATCGCCGCCTCGCGGACGTGCAGCGGACCGCGCTTGACTCGAGCGCGCAGCGACTCGCCGTCGAGCAGATCCATGACGAGGAACTGGCGGCCATCGGGCAGCGTGCCGAACGCGAAGATGTCGACGATGTTCGGGTGGCCGATCTGATTGACCGACCGCGCCTCGGTGATGAACCGCTCGACCATCGTCGGATCTTTCGATCGCGACGGGTGCAGCACCTTGATCGCGGCGCGCTTGCCGATCAGTGGATGCTTCGCGGCGTAGACGACGCCCATGCCGCCGCGGCCGAGCTCGCCGGTAACCGAGTAGCCTCCGACGTCAGTGCCCGACGTGATCTCGTTGGTCTTGATCTCGTCGCTATCGTCGAAGCTCGGCGGCACCGCCATCGCCTCGGTCGGTCGCGATTCGTCCCCGCTGTCCACTGCCTACATTGTAGGTCAAAGCGTATCGAGGAACGCAATCAATGCGTCCCGATCCGCCTCGGCGGCATTGCGGAACGCGTCGCTCGCAGGCTGTGCTTCGCCGCCGTGCCACAAGATCGCTTCTTCGAGCGTGCGCGCGCGACCGTCGTGCAAGAACGAGCCGTTCTCGAGCACCACGTTCGTGAGGCCAATGCCCCACAGCGGCAGCGTGCGCCACTCGGTGCCGGTCGCGGCGAAGTCCGGGCGGTTATCGGCGAGGCCGTCGCCCATGTCGTGCAGCAACAGATCGGTGTAGGGATGGATCGTCTGATGCGCGAGCTCGGGGATCGGCGAGTCGCCGGTCACGAGCGTCACCACGTGGCAGCTCGAGCAGCCGAAGTCGTCGAACCGCTGGCGACCGAGCGTGGCTTGCGCGTTGCGCGGCGCCGCCGCCGGCACCCCGATCGTCGATACAAAGAACGCCATCTGTTCGAGTTGAATGTCGCTGACGTCGGGATCGCTGCCGTCGGTCGGCGGGAACACGCGGTTGGTGAGGCCGATGTCGTTGACCGCCGCGGCGGCAGCCTGCAAGTGCAAGGTCGACGTGTTCGCCTTCATGCCGAACCGACCGACCACTGTCGCTTGCTGCTCGTCATCCCACACCATGTTGACTCGGCCCGAGATGCCATCGCCATCGGCATCATCTGGATCCGCCATCGCCATCAACGTGTCGTCGTCGACCGCCTGCAGCAGGCCCAAGCCGATCAGTCCCGGCGCCTGGCGATACGAGGTCAGCGTGCCGTCGGGCAGCATCTCGCCCATCGGCGTCAAGATCGTGAGCGCCGGCGAGCGCAGCGACACCAGCGTGCCGTCGCCGTACGCCGTCGGTATCTCGGTCCACGCTTGAGTCACGACGATCTCGGACAACATGCCGTCGACCGCGTGATCTTGCAGCTGCAGCCCGTAGCCCGGCACCGGCACATCGCCGCCCGGGACCGCGGGCGTACCGGTCGCCAAGCTGCAGCGCACGAGCGCTTCGGAGACGTACGCGCCTTCGGGCGAGATCATCGACGGCCCGATCTCGGACAAACCGCGACCGAACGACGAGTGACAGCCGGCGCACGAATCGTTGTTGTAGAGCGGCCCGAGCTGCATCACCCAGTGAAACGCAAACGGGCCTTTGCCGGCTTGCCAGACCGCTTGATCGTCGGACGTGAGGTTCGCTGCGGGGTGAGTGAACGCCAGTGGCGTGCGATCGTCGACCGTCGTGTCACCGCCTTGGCGCTCCTCGCTCGGAGTGTTGTCACCGCAGCCGACGAGCGCGGCCAAGCCGAGCGCGAGCGTGTACCTCACGATGCAAAGAGTATCAGGGCGCGCGACGACGAGATCGAGTTTCGTTGGGCCGAAACGCCACATCGGGCGACTACGCGAGGCGTTCGTTCGCTACGAGTTGGTCGTAGGTCTCACGTGTCCGGATCACGGTGTAGGCGTTACCCGCGACGAGGACCTCGGCGGCGCGCGGCCGCGTGTTGTAGTTCGACGACATCGCCGACCCGTACGCACCTGCGGCGCCGATCGCGACCAGCTCGCCCGGCTCGAACGCAGGCAGCGCGCGATCGCGTGCGAAGAAATCGCCGGTCTCGCAGATCGGGCCGACGACATCGGTCGTGATCGTCGGCCGGGTCGAGCCTTCGACCGGCAGGATCGGATGGAACGACCCGTACAGCGCCGGCCGCATCAAGTCGTTCATCGCCGCGTCGACGATCGTGAAGTGCTTCGCCTCGTTGTGCTTGCGATACAAGACGCGCGTGACGAGCACGCCGGCGCGACCGACGATCACGCGGCCGGGCTCGCACAACAGTTTGACGCCCAGCGATGCCAGGGGCGCGAGCGCTTCTCGCACGGCGGCGCCGTATTCGGCCGGCGATGGCGGCGGCGCATCGCCCTTGCCGTAGTCGATGCCGAGCCCACCGCCGATGTCGACGTGGCGCAACTTGATGCCATCGCTCGCGAGCTGGTTGACCAGCGTGACGAGGCGCGCGATCGCGTCGGTGAACGGCGAGGTCTTCGTCAGCTGCGAGCCGATGTGGCAGTCGACACCGACCAGCTCGATGCCCCCGAGCTTCTGCGCGTCGCGATAGATCGCGCGCGCCTCGGCCATCGCGACGCCGAACTTGTTCTGCTTGAGCCCGGTCGAGATGTACGGATGGGTCTGCGCATCGACGTCGGGATTGACTCGCAGCGACACCCGCGCGCGCGTTCCGGCGGCACGAGCCACGCCATCGAGCACCGCGAGCTCTTCGATCGATTCGACGTTGAAGCAGCCGATGCCGGCGTCGAGCGCGACTTTCATCTCGTCGGCGGTCTTGCCGACACCAGAGAACACGACGTGCGCCGCTTCGCCACCCGCGCGCAGCCAGCGATAGAGCTCGCCGACCGACACGATGTCTGCGCCCGCGCCGAGCTGGACCAGCACGCCGAGGATGCCGAGCGTCGAGTTCGCTTTCACCGCGTAACAGATCTCGTGCGGCAAGCCGGCGAGCGCTTCGTCGAACGCGTGATACGCGCGCTCGATCTCGCCGCGACTATAGACGTAGGTCGGCGTGCCGACGTCGGCTGCGATCTTGCCGATCGGCACGCCTTCGCAGCACAGCTCGTGATCTTTGTAATCGAACGGCTCGGGCATCGAAGGCGTTTGTACCGCGATTGGTCTCCGCGCTTGATCTCCGGCTAGCAGCGGTGGTACATGTGTCTTGAATATGAAAATAGTTTTCAAATCCATTTACGAGGCGGCGCCGACCCGCGCCTCGCGGCATGGCTGCTCGAACCTCGTCGGACGATGACCCGCGCGATCGTCATCGTGATGATGCTCGCGGCGTGTGGCCACAGCGCGCCTGCGGGCGACGCGGCGGACGTGTTCATCGCGTTCAACACGGCGTTCGCACCGTTTCGCACGTGGACGTCGTTTGCGGACGATCTCGAGGACACGTCGTTGCCGGTCGCGGTGCTCGGGCCGCGCACGCAGTACATCAATCAACTGCCGGCCAGTGGCTTGACCGAGTTCCCGATCGGCACCGTGATCGTCGAAGCGCGAGAGAACGCCGAGATGAAGATCTTCGCTGGCGTGAAACGCGGCGGCGGTTTCAACCGCCCGGGCGCGCCGAACTGGGAGTGGTTCGAGCTCGACGAGATGAACGGACCGGGCAGCCAAGTCGCGATCCAGTGGCGCGGCTACGGCCCGCCGAATGGCGACACCTACGGCGGCGACCCGAACACTTGCAACAACTGCCACGCGAGTTGCGGCGCGACCAACGACTTCGTGTGCTCACCCGACCTCCAGCTAGCGAGCTTCTAGATGCGCATTCCATGGTCAGTCATCGCCGCGTTCGTCGGCATCTTCGGAGCACTCGCAGGCGTCGCGAATGCCAACCCGCGGCCTCTGCCATACACCTACACGACCGACACGCTGGCTCCCGGGCAAGTCGAGATCGAGGAGTTCATGGATATGACGCCGGTGCGAGCCGAGGGCCCGCAGAGTCCACGGACTCCGTATCTCGCGTCGCAATTCCAGACCGAGATCGAGATCGGTCTCGCGAATCGGCTAGAGCTCGGGCTGTACTTCACGTACGTGCCTGTCCCGTCGGGAGGGCTGATGGACCTTGCAGAGATGCCCGAGGGCAACGGGCTCAAGCAACGCCTCCGCTACATCTTCGCCGACCCGGGCGCGTGGCCGATCGATGTCGGCGTGTATGGCGAGCTGACCGAGAGCGCGATGGAGATCGAGCTCGAAGGCAAGATCCTGCTGCAGCGGCGGTTCGGCAAGCTGCGGATCGCCATGAACCTGTGGGCCGAGTACGAGCTCTACTTGAGCGGCGAACGCGAAACCGTGATCAATCCAACGCTCGGCGCGACCTATGAAGTGACGCCGAGCTTCCACGTTGGCGTCGACAGCTGGCTGCGCGGCGAGTATCCGGGCGACGTGTCGCCACGCGTCTTCGCGCTCGGGCCAGAGGCCTACGTCGGCCCGGCCGTCATGTACAACTTCGGCAAGCTGTGGTGGTCCGTCGGCTTCTACGGCCGAGTCACCGACGTCGATCACGTCATGGAGCCGGGCGACCCGTACGGCAAGTGGTGGCTGCGCTCGATGATCGGCTACAACCTCTAACGGTGACGCTGTCGCTTTTGTCAACTTGCGCTAGCGAGCGACCTCGCCAACTACGTGTGATCTAAGCAAATGTCGTGGTGACGCTGTCGCTTTTGTCAACTTGCGCCCGCGAGCTCGCGTTCTATCCGCTCGAGCTCGGCGAGCACGCGATTGCGTGCTGGACCACCCATGACATCGCGGCGATCGATCGCGCGCACCGGATCTAGCCAGCTCGCGACGTCGCTATCGAATGACGCGTGCGCTGTGCGCAGCGTCGCGAGATCGAGCGCAGCGAGCTCGACCCCGCGCTCGGTAGCGAGCCGCACGAGATGGCCTGCGACGTCGTGCGCTTCGCGAAACGCGACGCCCTTCGTCACGAGATAATCAGCGAGCTCGGTCGCGACGAGGTGACCGCTATCGATCGCCGAGCGCATTCGCGCCTGATCGAACTCCACGCTCGCGATCATGCCGCGCGCGATCGCGAGACACGCATCGAGCGTCTCGACGGCGTCGTACAGCGGCTCCTGCGTCTCCTGTAGATCTTTGTTGTAGGCGAGCGGCAAGCCCTTGACCGTCGTCACGAGCGAGACCCACGCGCCGATCACGCGACCCGCCTTGCCGCGCACGAGCTCGGCGAGATCCGGGTTCATCTTCTGCGGCATCAGGCTCGAGCCCGAGCAATACGCTTCGCCGATCCGCGCGAAACCGAACTCCTGAGACGTCCACAACACGAGCTCTTCGCCGAGCCGCGACAGATGGACCTGACATAGTGCGCACGCCGCCACCAGCTCGATCGCGAAGTCGCGGTCGCCAACCGCATCGAGCGAGTTGTGGGTGACGCCGGCAAACCCAAGCGAGCGCGCGGTGGCTTCGCGATCGATCGGCAGCGTGGTCGCGGCGAGCGCGCCGGATCCGAGCGGCGATTCGTCGGCACGGCGAGCGGCATCGCCGAGCCTCCCGCGATCGCGCGCGAGCATCGCCTCGTAGGCGAGCAAGTGATGCGCGAGTCGCACCGGTTGCGCGCGCTGCAAGTGCGTGTAGCCTGGCAGCAACGTGTCGAGGTGCGCGCGCGCCTGCACGACCAGCGCGCGGCGTAACTCGTCGACCCGCGCGATCAGCGTGCCTGCCGCGGCGCGCGCATATAGTCGCAAGTCCGTCGCGACCTGATCGTTGCGGCTGCGCCCGGTGTGCAGTCGGCGGCCGGCGTCGCCGATCTCGTCGATCAAGCGCGCTTCGACGTTCATGTGGACATCTTCGAGCGCGTCATCCCACGCGAGCTCGCCCGAGGCCAACCGCGCCTCGACCAAACGCAACCCGCGCACGATCGCCTGCGCATCCGCGGGTGAAATGATGCCGCGCGCGGCGAGCATCTCGGCGTGAGCGATCGAGCCGGCGACATCGTGCGGCAACAGCCGGCGATCGAAACCGACCGACGCGTTGACCCTCGCCGCGATCGGGTCGAGCTCGCCGGCGAACCGGCGGCCGCGCGCCCCAGCGGGGCCTTTGCCGTCTGTCATCGGGGCGAGTATAGAGATTTCCGGCGAGCGGCGCTCACGATGATGATGCGCCGCGTAACGCGGTTCCCGAGGTAAGATGGCGACGTGGCTCCCGGATGGACCGGCGCGTGGTTGAGCTTGGTGCTAGCTAGCGCCTGCTCGCCCTTTGGCGGCGGCTCGTTCGTGTGCGAACAGAGCTCGCAGTGCAGCCAGGGTTCGGTCGCGGGGACGTGCCAGCCGAACGGGTTTTGCTCGTTCGCTGATCCGTCGTGCATGAGCGGGCAACGCTACGGCGATCTCTCGGGCTCGGTCGCGAACAACTGCGTCGGAGGTGACTCGGGCAGTGACGGCGGCTCCGATGTACCGGTACCACTCGACGCCAGCGTGTGCTTCGACGGTCCGCTCGCGTTCTGCTTGACGACGATCCCGACGACGCCGCGCACGTTGACCGGTACGTTCGTGACCGACACCGGATGCGATCAAATGGTGACGCAGGCCGACAACTCGAGCGTCTGCGTCGTGGCCGCTACGGACCTCACCGTCCAAAGCCTGCGCGCCACCGGCACGCTACCGCTCGTGCTCGCCGCGACCGGCACGCTCGAGGTCAGCGGCACGCTCGACGTATCGAGCCAGCAAGGCATGACTCCCGGTGCAGGCGCGCCGGCGACCGAGTGCGCGATCACGATGGACGGCACCGCGAACAACGGCGGCGGTGGTGGCGGTGCGGGCGGCGGATTCGGCGGCAGCGGTGGCAATGGCGGTAAAGGCAACAGCAACGTCGCGGCCGGGACCGGCGGAGTGGTCGTCGTGCCAACCGTGATGCGCGGCGGCTGCCCTGGTGGCATCGGCGGCGACGGCAGCGCTGCGATGAACGGCGGTGCGTCGGGCGCGGCGGGTGGCGCGGTCTACCTCGCGTCGCTCACGCAGATCACGATCGATAGCAGCGGATCGGTGTTCGCCTCGGGTGCGGGCGGTGGCGCCCCTGGCAAAGAGGGCGGCGGTGGCGGCGGCGGTACCGGCGGAATGATCGGCTTCTCTGCGCCGACGACCACGGTGATGGGCATCGTCGCCGCGAACGGAGGCGCAGGCGGCGGTGGTGGTTCAGCGGGCCAGAACGGCAATCCCGGCAGCAACGGGACGACCACGATGTACAACAAGCAAGCGACGCACGGCTCGGGCGGCGGCGGTGGCGACGGCGGTGACGGTACCGACGACGCGAACCCCGGCGGCGGCGGCGGCAAGAACTCGACGGGTGGCGGTGGCGGTGGCGGCGGCGGGGTCGGCGTCGTGTGGGCGCACGGCACGATCACAGGATCGAAAATCTCGCCCGCTCCGACGACGAAGTAGCTCGCACTTACATAAAGCCACGCTTATCGTCGACGAGGAACCTGCTGCGGAGCGACGAGTTTTCGGCTATCGTAATGACTTAGAGGGTTTGCATCCTCGAAGTATCGTGGGGCAGCCGGCGCAACAGCGTTCGCGTGATCTCGCGCCGGGCGACAAGCTCGGTCGCTATGACCTGATCCGTCAGATCTCGGTCGGCGGCATGGGCGAGCTCTACCTGGCGCGGACGCTCGGCATCGAGGGCTTCGAGAAGCTCGTCGTGCTCAAGCGGATCCTGCCGGTCCACGTGTCGACCGCGAGCCTGGTCGAGATGTTCCTCGGCGAAGCGCGGCTGTCGGCGACGCTGCACCACGCGAACATCGCGCAGGTCTACGACATCGGCGTCGAGGGCAGCGATTACTTCTTCACGATGGAGTACGTCCACGGCGAAGATCTCGGCCGAATCGTCGCGACCGCCGCGGACAGCGGTGTGCCGCTGTCGCTCGACGCCGCGCTGACGTTGCTCGCGGGCGCATGCGCGGGGTTGCACTATGCCCACGACAAGACCGGGCCGGATCGCAAGCCGCTCGGGATCGTGCACCGCGATGTGTCGCCACCGAACGTGCTCGTTAGCTACGACGGCGGCGTCAAGCTCGTCGACTTCGGGATCGCTCGCGCGGTGACCAAGCCGACGACCGCGGCCGGCGGACTCAAAGGCAAGCTCGCGTATATGTCGCCGGAGCGCTGCACGAATGATCCGACGATCGATCGCCGCAGCGACGTGTTCTCGCTCGGTACGTTGTTGTTCGAGCTGACGACCGGTCGGCTGCCGTTCATCGCCGATACCGAGGATGCGCTCGTCGCGAAGATCGTCGGCGAGGACGCTCCATCGGCGCGCGACATCGTTCCGGACTTTCCAGACACGCTCGCGAAGATCATCGCGCGGGCGCTCGCTCGCGATCGGGCGGATCGTTACGCGACCGCGCTCGAGATGCAGACCGCTCTCGAGGACTTCGCGCACGAGAGTCGGTTACGCATCTCCGGGCTCGTGCTCGCGAGGCTAATGTCGACGCTGTTCCCGGCGCGGCTCGAGGAATGGGATCACGCGCGCAAGCAGGGCGCGTTCTTTGTCGAGCAGCACATCGTGCAGACGATGATCGAGGGCGATGATCGCTCGGGTCCGATCGATGTGTCCGGCCAAGCGCGACCGCCGACCGTGACCGAGATGAACGCGATCCCGGATACCAGGCCCACTGCACCGAGCGGTCCAGCGCTTGCGCCGCCACCCGCAATCGCGCGCGTCGCTACGCCGTCGAATGGAACAGCTCGGCCGCCGACGGCGGTGAGAGAGCGCGCGCCGACGCCAGCACCGACCCCGATCGTCGCTCGCACACCGACGCCGCCGCCCGTGGCCGCAGCCCGCGCACCAACGCCAGCGCCGGTGGTTGCGACTCGCGCCACGCCAGCGGCATCGCCGGTGATCGCGCGCACTCCGACACCAGCGCCCGCTCGCGAACCGACACCAGTCCCCGCGGCGCTCCACCCGGTCGCGGTCGGACGCGCGAGACCGATCTCCCGTGCGTCGCTAAGGCCCACGCCGCCGCCGGACAGCGATGCGATGCACGGGCTACCCGTCGCTGCTGCGGGAACGTTGATCAGCTCGCCGGCGCCGGACGCGGCGGTTCAATCGGTGAATGCGGTAGGCGACGTCACCGCGCAGGTGCGTTGGCCCACGAAGCGACGCAGCCGCGCGCCGTGGATCGCGGGTGGCCTGTTGCTCGTTGCGGGCGCCGCAACGGCTTGGGCGTTCTCGTTCGGACCGCTCGGTGGCGCTACGACGATCACCGCAGCAGCGGCACCGCTCCCCGCAGAGCCGACGCCGGCATCGGTCGCGCCGCCAGTCGTGACGCCACCGGTCGTGACGCCACCGCCGGTCGTGACGCCACCGCCGGTCGCTCCTCCCGCTCCAACGCCAACCGTCGCACCGGACCCGAAGCCAGTGGCGCCGCCACCGGCGGTCGCGAAGAAGACGGTCAAGCGTCCGAAGCACGTGCCCGCGCCTCGTCATCCAAAACCGAGCGCGGCCGAGCCGAAGCCGGATAAGCTGCCGGAGGCACAGCCCGCGCCACCGCCACCGCCACCGCCACCGCCGCCCGCGCCAGACCCGAAGCCCGAGACCAAAGACCAGCCTTGGAACGCCGACTCTCCTTTCATGCCGGTTCGCGCACATTAGCGGTCGCACTCGCGTTCGCCGGAGCGACGACGTCTGCCCACGCGGCGCCCCACGGCGTCGATGCGAAGGAGCAGTTCGACCGCGGTGCCGGTGCGTACAACAACAACGACTACGCGGCGGCATCCGAAGCGTTCGCGAAGTCGTTCGCGTTCGAAGCCGATCCGGAAACGCTGTTCGCGTGGGCACAAGCCGAGCGCAAGCTCGGACACTGCGGCAAAGCGATCGAGCTCTACGACAAGCTACTCGCGATGCAGCTGCCCGCCGAGAATCGCGACGCCGTGACGAAGCTGCGCGCCGAGTGTCAGCAGCTGGCCGATCAAGTAGCCGCGCACGCTGCGCCGATCGAGCACGAGCATCACGCGCCGCTGCCCGAGCGGCCACCGGTCGAGAAGTCCGATCATTGGTGGCAAGACGGCTTCGGCGACGCGCTGCTCGTCGTCGGCGTTGCCGGGCTCGCCGCCGGCGGCGTGTTTCTCGTGCAAGCGCACACCGCCGATCAAGACAAGGCGACGGCGACTAACTACTTCGATTACAAAGCCGACGCGGATCGCGCCGACTCGCGCGGCAAGATCGGCGTGATCGCGGCAGCCGCGGGCGGCGTCGTGTTCGTTGCGAGCATCGTGCACTACATCGCGCACGGGCATTCGTCACCGGCGGCAGGATCGGCTTCGGCGTGGGTCGCGCCGAACGGCGGCGGCCTCGTGTGGTCGGGGCGCTTCTAGATCGTCGCCCAGGCGATCAGCTCTGCGGCCGAGGTAGCGACGAATAAGCCGACCGCGGCAAAGGTCAGCCGCTCGTACGCGCTCGGATCGGCGTGCTCGGCAATACGCGCGACGCGATACGCGGCGATCGGCGCAGGGACGAGGCCAGCAATCGCGACCCGGCCGGGCAAGCCGAACGCAACCGCGAGCGGTAACCAAAGATATGCGGCGCCGGTGACCGCAACGTAGAGCTTCGCCGCACGCCGCGCTCCGAGTCGGACGACGAGCGTGCGTTTGCCGGTCGCCGCGTCACCTGCAGCATCCGGGAATTCGATCGCGAGCAGCATCGCGAACTGCAATAGCGCGAGCGGCACGATCGAGAGCAACACGTGGTCGCCGCCGCGGAGATCAGGCGCCTGCCCGTAGAACGCGAACGCCGGGACGAGCGCGGTCACGACGATCGCAGTGTCGAGCTCGCCGAGGCCTCGCGCGCATAACCGCATCGGCGGTGCGCTGTAGGACCACGCCAACGCGAGCGTGATCGTCGGGAGCAGCGCCGCCGGGAGCTCGCCGATATCGTGCGCCAGCACCCCAGCGACCACCGCCCCGATCGCCGCGAGCGCGATCGCCGCGATCAACGCGACAATCGGCGGCAACTCTCCGTCGGGGAGCACGCGGCTGCCGCCCGACCATCGCGTCGGCGACGCGTTGGCGCGATCCGCTTCGAGATCGAAGTAGTCGTTCGCGTAGTGCGTCATCAGCTGGAACGCGGTGACCACGGTCTGGCCGAGCGCGTAGCGACGGATGTCGATCGTGTGACCGGTTGCGGCTGCGATCGCGGCGCCGAGCGCGAACAGGATGAAGCCGCCGCCGAGAAACAGCGGACGGCCGAGCCGGACGAACGCGACGATCGATCGGATCATGCGTGAGGCTTGCAGGACAGCACACCACCGCCATCAGCGCGGGCGCGTTCCACATCGGGTCGCGTCCACTCGACCGTCACCGGCACCTTCGCGACTGCGCGAACCATCATCGCGACCTTGCAGCGCTGCGCAGCCGCGTGCAAGTGGCCGTGGCCGTCGACCACGGCTTCGGCGAGCGTCTTGATCGCGCGCGGCGGCTGATCCGCCAAGAACCCTTCGATCGCCTGTTCGGCATTGTGCGCGTCGTCGTTCGTACATGCGAGTGCGACTCGTGCGGCGCCGCCGCGGGTGGTGACGTCCACGGTGTAGCCGTCGGGCGCGAGCTCTGGGCCGAACACCATCAAGCCACCGGGTTGTAGCTCGATCGGCGCACCATGGAGCTCGCCGGCATCCGGCGGGCCCAAGCTGCCACTCGGCGCATGTCCGGTCGTGATCCTCAGGTAGCCGGTACACAGCGCGAGTGCGACGGTAAGGCCTTGTCCGAGCTGCTCGCGGAATTGCTGCGAGCCCTGTTGCTTGGCCTCGCGCGTGCCCTGCTTGTTCGGCGATTGGTTGACGACCGACGACAACCCTCCGACGATCGACGACCACAAGCCTTGTTGGTCGACGTCGACGCCGGACATCGGGGTGAACGTCACATCCGGCGTCTTGCTCGGCGAGAACCAGATCGAGACGACGTGCGAGCCAGGCTCGTAAGCGAGATCGAGCGCACCGGGAACGTTCGCGTCGACTGCAAACTTAACGTACTGACGCACGACGAACGTGCCACCTGCTTCGTGCTTCTTCTGGTCGGCCCACTGCCAACCGTTGCCCGAGAGATGGAACACGACGTTCGTCCCGCTGTTCGTGAGCTCGCAGCCGCGAATCCACAGCGCGCCGGTGACGATGCTCGGATCCTCGGTTCCGCGCAGTGGGCGGAATTGTCCACGCAGCATGTCGCAGGCTTTCGCGGACGCGATCTCCGCCACCATGATCCGCAGATCGTTGTCGCCGACGGCGCCGCGCGTCGGAGATGGTGGAAGTTGTACCGACTTCGCAGGCTGATCCGCGGGACAGTCGTGTGCGTGGCAACCTGCGAGCAGCGCGACACACACGATGATGGCGGTCTTCATGGCGGACCACTGTGCAAGCTACACGCCGTCGCCAAATGGAACGCTGTGTCTCTACTCGCGAGATCAGATCGCGACGACGATCTTACCGCGCGCGCGACCGCGCTCGAGCTCGGCAAACGCCTCGCGAAACTCGGCAAGCGGGTACGTGCGATGGATGATCGGTTTGATCGCACCGGCATCGATCCAGCCGGCGAGCTCGGCGAGTTGATCGCCGTCCGGCCGCATGAACAAGTAGGCGAAGCGAGCCCCGGCGCGAGCGGCGGCGCGGCGGCGTTTGCTGGTCATCAACCAGATCGCGGGGCGGACCAGTGCAGGCAGCCACTCGCGCGCGAACGCGAGATCGGGCGTGCCGCCGACGCCGACCACGACGCCACCGCGCTTGACGACGGAGAGCGACGCGAGCTCCGACGCATCGCCGAGCGAATCGAACACGGCGTCCACATCGCACACGCGTTCGGTGAGCGACTCTTTCGTGTAGTCGATCGCGTCGTCAGCTCCGAGCTGCTTGACGAGCTCGATGTTCTTCGTACTGGTCGTCGTGATACATACAAGCTGCGGCGCTTCGCGATCTGAATCGCGAAGCTACCGACGCCGCCGGCCCCAGCGTGGATCAGCACGCGTTGGCCCGCGGTGAGTGCCGCGGCCTGCTCGAACGACGCAGTCGCCGGTTTGCGTGCGACGACCCGCTCGTTCGCGACCGCAAATTCGGCGAGCGCGCCCATCCGATCTTTCTCGAGCCGAACGTAGACCTCGTCGCCGATCGCGAAGCGCGTAACCTCATCGCGGATCGCATCGACGACACCGGCGGCATCGCAGCCGAGCGCGATCGGGCGCTCGAGCTTCAGCACGAGCTTGAGCTTGCCCTCGCGGATCTTGAAGTCGAGCGGACCGCCGAAGCGCAGCGCGACCGCCGCGCGCACTAGCCGATTTCTTCGGCGTACGTCATCACGAGATACATGACGGCATCGGTGCGTCCCGAGTTGCGGTACGCGTGCGGCGTATCGGCCTCGAACAGGATCGAGTCGCCCGCTTCGAGCCGATGCGTGTCGCCCGCGACATCGATCTCGATCGTGCCACTGGTGACGACGAGGTTCTCGCTCGTACCGGGCGGATGGCCATCGGCCTCCTCGCTGCTGCCCGCCGCGAGTCGAAGCTCGTAGAATTCGATCCGACGCGGCTCGTCGAACGGGAACAGCGCGCGAGAGCTGAAACTGCGATCCTTGCTCGTGAGAATCTTCGACTCGGAGCTGCGCAGGACGAGCGCGCCGGATTGTGTGCGGGCGCTGATCAACGCCGAGAACGTGACTTCGAGTGCGCGGGCGATCTTCCACAGCACGTTGATCGTCGGCGCGCTCTGACCGAGCTCGATCTGGCCGAGCATCGCGCGCGATACGCCCGAGATCTGCGCTAGGCGCTCGAGCGACAACCCGCGGCGAGTGCGTAGCCTGCGTAAGTTCGCTCCGACTACGGGGGCGAGATCGGTGGCTTCGTTCGGCGGTACCGGTGTCGGTGTCGGTGCCGGTGCCGGTGCCGCCTCGTCGCGCTTCTCAGCCACTTTCGCCGATTTCTTCTTAACCGCGCCCACGATCGTCAGATCTGTATCCGTCTTAACGGACAAGAGCAAGCCGGGGACGGTGTTCACTTTGTCAACCGGCGAGTCGGCTCCGGCCCAACGATCACAAGGCCTTACCTGGGGACGGTGTTCACAGTGTCAACTACGAGTGCGCGGTCGCGCCAGGGCTCGCGTAGGCCGATTCGCCATGGAGAGAGCCATCGAGCCCGTCGTGCTCGGTCTCCGCATCGACGCGCAGGCCGATCGTCAGATCGATGACCTTTAGCAACACGAACGTGACGAGCGCAGCCCACGCACCGGCGGCGCCGATCGCGACCGCCTGCTTGCCGAGCAACGACAACCCTCCGCCGTGACCAGCGTTGAGCGTCGCGCGCGCGAACACGCCGGTGAGCAGCGCTCCGGTCGCGCCCCCGACGCCGTGCACACCGAACGCATCGAGCGCGTCGTCGTAACCGAGCTTGGTCTTCGCGACGACCGCGCCGTAGCAGATCGCGCCCGCCGCGACGCCGATCACGAGCGCGACGACCGGCGAGACGAAGCCCGCCGCCGGCGTGATCGCGACCAAGCCAGCGACCAGGCCCGACGCCACGCCGAGCATCGTCGCTTTGCGGATCCGCGCGCCTTCGACCAGCGTCCAGGTCAGCGCGCCCGCCGCCGCAGCGAGGTGCGTGTTGATCAACGCGAGCGCGGCGCTGCTGTTCGCACCGGTCGCCGAACCGGCATTGAAGCCGAACCAGCCGAACCACAGCAGGCCGGCGCCGAGCACGGTCATCGTTAGGTCGTGCGGCGTGTGGCGCGTCGTCGGGTAACCGCGGCGCTTGCCGATCACGAGCGCGCATACGAGCGCAGAGACGCCCGACGACAAATGCACGACCGTGCCGCCAGCGAAGTCGATCGCGCCGAGCTTCGCGAGCCAGCCACCATCACCCCACGTCCAATGCGCGATCGGATCGTAGACGAGCGTCGTCCACGCGAGCGTGAACACGACGAACGCCGAGAACTTCATGCGCTCGGCGAATGCGCCCGAGATCAGCGCAGGCGTGATAACCGCGAACATGCATTGGTAGGCCACGAATGCGAGGTGCGGCACCGTGCCGTGCATCGACTCCGGCCCGATGCCATCGAGCGCAGCGAAGTCCAGGCCGCCGATCACGCCGTGCCAGCTCGGCCCGAAGGCAAGCGTGTAGCCGATCAGCACGAACTGCACGCTCACGAGGCCGAGCGCGAAGAAGCTGTGCATGAACGTCGACAGCACGTTCTTGCCCTGGACCATGCCGCCGTAGAACAGCGCGAGCCCGGGCGTCATTAGCATCACGAGCGCGGTGGAGATGAGCAGCCAGGCGGTGTCGCCGGAGTTCATCTCGACACTGTGAAGCGCACTGTGTTTCCGGCGCGTAACCGGCGGGAAAAACCTATCCCCCGGCCACCGCGCCGGAGGCGCAAGTTGACAATAGCGACAGCGTCCCCAGGGAATCGCTTAGATCACGCGCAGTTGTCGCGGTGGCTTGCTCGCGCAAGTTGACAGAAGCGACAGCGTCCCTATTTCGTGCCGAACAGGCGGTCACCTGCGTCGCCCAGGCCGGGGACGATGTAGCTCTTGTCGTTGAGGCGCTCGTCGACCGACGCGGTGTAGATCGGCACGTCGGGGTGCGCGGCGTGGAAGACTTTGACGCCTTCGGGGCAGGTCAAGAGGCACACGAACTTGATCGAGCGCGGGCCGCTTTGCTTCACGCGCGTGATCGCTGCCACCGCCGAGTTGCCGGTCGCGAGCATCGGGTCGACAACGATCGCGTCGCGGTCGCCCATGTTGTCCGGGACCTTGTAGAAGTACTCGACCGCCTCGAGGGTCTTCGGATCGCGATACAGGCCGATGTGCCCGACGCGGGCCGACGGCAATAGCGCGAGCATCCCGTCGAGGATGCCGTTGCCCGCGCGCAAGATCGAGATCAACACGATCTTCTTGCCGTCGAGCCGCGGCGCCATCATCGGCGCGATCGGCGTTTCGATCGCGATGCGCGTCGTCGGGAAATCGCGACACACCTCGTAACCGAGCAACATGCTGATCTCGCGCAGCAGGTTGCGGAACGTGCTGGTGCTCGTCTCTTTCGAGCGCATCAGCGTGAGCTTGTGTTGAACGAGCGGGTGATCGATGACGTGGACTGAGCCGGCCATGGCGGCCGGACCCTATCACTTCACTACGTGAACCGAAGGGGTCGCGGCGTGGCACGCGGTGGACAGCGTGCTCATCGAGAGAACCGCAGCGATCGCGATGCAGCCGGCGAAGAACACGTCGCGAAGGCGGGTCGAGCGCTGGCGGTTGGCGATGGTGGTGAGGCGATTCATCGTGAGCTCCTTGAAAGTGCGGGGATGCCGCACGAAGAGTCCTATAAGCGACTTGCGGGCCAGATTTTACGCATGAAGTTTCAGGCACTTGAACGCCGAAATGCTGTCGCACCCACTGTCACAGCCCAGACGCTGTCGCACCCCAGCGGCCGCCGCTATGCTCGGCGGGTGCGCGCGCTGGTGATCCTCGCGATCGCGTCGTGCAGCGTGCCCGACGGCGACTACTTCGGGCGCATCCCGGATCGGCTCGAACCGCGCCACCTGCGCTGGTGCAATCAGGGCGAGCCCGATCATCTCGATCCCGCGCTCGCATCGAGCACCGTGTCGTCGCCGGTGGTGAGCACGCTGTTCGCCGGGTTGACCGAATACGGCATGGACGGCGCACCGGTGCCGAGCCTGGCGACCTCTTGGGAGGTCTCACCGGATCAGCGCACGTTCACGTTTCATCTCCGCCGCGACGCGCTGTGGTCGAACGGTCGCGCCGTCACCGCGTATGACGTCGCGTTCACCGCGCTGCGCATCGCCCATCCGCTGACCGCGTCGCCGAACCTGATCGGCCTGGGGCCGGTGCGCAACGCGAACGCGTACTTCGACAAGCGCGCGCTCGTACTCGCAGTCGATGCGGCGCCGTATCGCGCGGGCGATATCGTCGAGCCGGTCGGCGAGCCACCGAGCGACATCGACCAGCGCATCGCACCGGCCGAGCTCGCGCTGCGCGATCTCGGTGCACCCGCGGCGGCGAGCTATGCGCGCGTGCCCGCTGGTGCGGTCGTCACGCTGGTGTGGACGAGCGGCGGCCACGCGACGCTGCCTTCACCCGACGGCGCGAGCTGGGCCTACGTGTTCTGGGCGCGCGACGAGTCGGGCGTCTACGGCTGGGTGCCGGCGAGCGAGCTCGGTGACGGTTCCGCGAAAGCGATCGCGGTGCGTGGACTCGGCGATGCGAACGCTACGCGAGTGATGGTGCCCGCGCGCTCGCTCGTCTATACGCCCGATGTGCTCGGCGTCCGCGTGATCGATGCGGCCACGATCGCGTTCGATGCCGACGGCCCGTCGCCTTCGTTCGTCGCGCTGACCGACGGCCGTGCGTTTCGCGCGACGCCGAGCGAGCAGGTCTCGCGCTGGCCGCTGCGCTGGACGCGACCCGAGCACATCGTGACGTCGGGGCCGATGCGACTCGTCGAGTGGGCCGAGCGCGACAAGCTCGAGCTCGTCCGCTCGCCAAACTACTGGAACCCGTCGGAGGTCAAGCTCGACGGACTCACGATCATCTCGATCAACGATCAGGCTGCCGCGACGAACCTCTATTACACCGGCGAATGCGACGCGACCGCGGCCAACGACATCATACAGGTGCTCAAAAGCCTGCGCACGCAGCCGCTGCGCGAAGCCCCGGCCCCGCGCTGGGAGATGGAAGCGACGCCCCTCACCCCGCAGGACGAAGAGCCAGCGCAGGGGTTGCGTCACAAGATTCTGG
>CAZDGY010000011.1:0-24339 GCA_964504685.1 uncultured Kofleriaceae bacterium
CTCGCCCGCGATTGGCAGAAGGGCTACAAGCGCGTGCTCGACGCGGTCGAGGAGCGGTTCGCCAAGCCGAGCATCGCGCTGTTCATCGAGCGTGCGACGTTGCTGCGCATCGTCACCGGCCCGAGTGACCAACTCGCGCGCGAGCTCAACGCGAAGAAGGTCGTGATCGATCCGGCGCCCGCGTGGTTGCTCGGCCTGCTCGGTGGCGCGGCGGTCGCGGCGATGGCAGGTCGCGCCGCGAGTGCGCTCGCGAGCATGTTGCCGCAGGCCACCCGCGATCGAGCCTCAGCGCTCGCTCACCGCGCTGGCGCGGCGATGAAGGAGTCGGGCGCGCACCCGTTCGCATTACTCGGCTTCGATCCGCTCGAGCTGTGGGCGCGGCTGAAGCACTACTACCGCTGAGTCTCGGCGAGCGAACCGTTGTCGTCGATGTAGAAGTCGCCGCAGCGCGCGCACTCCAGGGATTCGGGCAGCGTCTCGCCGCACTTGCACGCCCAGCCGATGCGCTTGGCCGGCGCGCCGACGACGAGCGCGTGTGGCGGCACATCGTGCGTGACGACCGCGCCCGCGCCGATCATCGCGTACTCGCCGATCGTGACGCCGCAGACGATCGTGACATTCGCTCCGACCGTAGCGCCGCGACACACCAACGTCCGCGCGTACTCGCTCTTGCGCGGGACATGGGCGCGCGGATGCTTGACGTTCGTGAACACGCACGACGGGCCGAGGAACACATCGTCCTCGAGCGTGACCCCGTCGTAGATCGACACGTGGTTTTGGATCCGGCAGCCATGGCCGATCCGGACCTTGCCGACGAAGCAGCCTTGGCCGATCGAGCAGCGGTCGCCGATCCACGCGCCTTGCATGACGTGCACGAACTGCCAGATCTGCGTGTCCTTGCCGACGTGAGTGCCCGGGCCGTCGACGATCGCCGAAGCGTGAATCTGCGCGTCTGCCACTTGCGCTAGGATGCGCCAGCCCGTGCCGAAACGTCCACCCCGTGTTGCACGCGAGCTGCCTCGTCCGCGCGATCTGCGCGGCAGCGGTCCGACGCTCGCGTATCACGGTCGTGGCGGCGAGCTGTGGCACGGCGACGCGCTCGAGTTGCTCGGTCGAATGAAAGATCGCTCGGTCGATCTCGTCGTCGCCGATCCGCCGTATGCGATCGCGAAGGAAGCGTGGGACGAGTTCCCGTCGCTCGAGGCCTACGTCGACTGGTGCGACCAGTGGCTCGCCCAAGTCGCGCGCGTGCTCGCACCGCATGGCTCGGCATACGTCTGCGGGTTCTCCGAGATCCTCGCCGACGTCAAAGTGCGCAGCGCGAGCCGGTTCGCCGGCTGCCGCTGGCTCGTCTGGTACTACAAGAACAAGGCGAACCTCGGCCGCGACTGGGGCCGGTCGCACGAGTCGATCTTGCACCTGCGCGGCGAGGACGCGCGGCTCGACGTCGACGCGGTGCGCGTGCCTTACAACGGCCATACGACGAAGTATCCCGCGCGCGTTCAGGCGGTGTCGTCGCAATACGGCGGTGCGAGCGCGAAGCGCGATCGCTGGGAGCCGAACCCGCTCGGCGCGAAACCGCGCGACGTCATCGAGATCCCGGTGATCTGCAACGGCATGACCGAGAAGACACCGCACGCGACGCAGAAGCCCGAGGCGCTGATCGAACGGCTCGTGCTCGCGTCAAGCGCCGAAGGTCAGCTCGTCGTCGATCCGTTCGCAGGGTCGGGTACGACCGCGGTCGTCGCCGCGCGCCTCGGCCGGCGGTGGTTCACGTGCGACGCCGATGCCCGCTACGTCGGGCTCGCGCGCGACCGTTTGCGCGCGTGATATCGTGCAGGACGATGCGGCGATCGTGGATGGCGTTTACTTTGCTTGCGGCATGCGGAACCGACATCCCTGACACCGCGCAGTGCGACGGCACCGCCGAGGTGCTCTATCGCGGCCACGTCTGGAGCGCGAACCTCGCGGTCGCGGACGGCACCGTGTACTTCACGACGTTCGACGACAGCACCAGCAACGACCCGCATACCGTCATGGCGATATCAACGACCTGCGGTGCGCGAGCGCGGACGGTCTGGAACACCGGCTCCCAGCAACTGTTCGGCTCGGGCATGGCGGTGCGCGGCGGTCGCGTGATCTGGGCGCAGTCCGAGGCTGAGACCGGGCCGATGGGGATCTATGCGTCCCCGACGACGGGGGGCGCGCCGACGCTGATCGGCGAGATCGCCCACGTCGCGTACTACGCGAGCTTCGCCGCCGACGACGACGCGGTGTACACCGCCGACGGCCAGAACATCACGCGGATCGCGCTCGACGGCAGCGGGGCGGCCGCAATCGGGACACCGATTCCAACCGATGAAGAGCTGGACTGGATCGAGATGCGAGACACGTCGCTGTACTACGCGACCGCCCTCGCGAGCACGTACGTGCTGTACACGCTCGACACGGTGAGTGGAACGGTCACCTCGTTTGCCGCGCCGACCGACTACCGCGGCGGTCAGTTCGACGTCGACGACACCCAATTCTATCTGCCGACCGCTTCG
The DNA here is from genome assembly GCA_964504685.1 of uncultured Kofleriaceae bacterium. Classification (GTDB taxonomy): domain Bacteria; phylum Myxococcota_A; class Polyangia; order Haliangiales; family Haliangiaceae; genus JABFXX01. Next base: position 2,547 of record CAZDGY010000011.1, read on the forward strand.
GGCATCGAGCTCGTCGACTTTAGCGGTACGGCCCACGGTCACATCACCAGCGGCGGCACGGACTGGACGACGGTGATCCGCGGCCCCGACGGTTTCTACGGCAGCGACGGCGAAGGCGTGCTGGCGCGGATGGCGTTCGACGGCTCGACCGTCGAAACGCTCCAACCACCGACGACGGGTACGCCAACACTCGTCACCGACGGTACCGCCGTCTATGCCACGACTTGTTGCGCGGACGTCTACGAGCTGCCGGCGGCGGCACAGCCGTAGCGCGTCGCGCGGGTGACTCGCGTGATAGCGTGTCGCGATGGACGCGTCGGGGCTCGCGGCGATCGCGTTCGCAGGAGTGGGCGCAGGGTTGATCGTGATCGCGCTGTCGGCGCTGGTGCCGCGCCGGCTTAACGTGGCGGCTGCGAATAGCCAGCTCGTCAAGCTCGCGAACGCGCGCAACGTCGAACGCGCGCGGAAGCTATGCGGCGCCGCGCCCGGAACGTGGTTCGATGCGGTCGCCGCGGCGATCGACGCGATCCCGACGAACAGTCGCGACCGGCTCGCGGTCGAGAGCGCGATCACGTCCGCGTTCGATAGGGCTGGCGGCGCGCTGGCGGCGCGCTGGCACGCGGCGGTCCAGCGAGGGTTGTTTGGTGCAATCCTCGTCGCCGGCGGCGTCGCGCTCGCCGCGTCGTCGCCAGGTCTGCGCACGTTCGCGATCGTCGTGGCGGGTTGCGATGCGATCGCCGCCGCGCTGTTGCTCGCGCAGCGCGGATATATGACGACGAGTCTCGCGACGACGCGCGCCCGGGCGCTGACCGCGATCGCCGCGGCGGTAAGCGCAGCGTCCGCGGTCGAGACCCCGACGCCGACGCCGACCCCCGCGCCAGCGAGCGTGCGCGAGCTATCCGCCGCCGCGATCTCGAGCACCGCGCCGACGACGGTCAGCCTCAAGGATGGCACGTGCCCGTTGTGCAAGGGCACGGTGATCAAGACGGTCGACCGAGACGACGCCCGGTTCAAGGCGCTGGTCTGCGCGCACTGCGGCTATGCGCAGGAGTTCGCGAACCTCGACAAGCTTTAGGTGGGTGAAGCGCGCAGCGCTTCGGGACCCGCCTTATGCCGCTCCTGGCGGCCTAGAACTGCGGCTTGAGGCCCATCTCTTTGAGAAGATGGCCAGCGCCGTCGACCGCATCCATCACCCACAGCATGTAGCGCGCGTCGACCGAGATCGTCCGCGTGGTCGCGCCGTTGAACACGACGTCGGACGCGAGGCCCTCTTCATTGCCGTCGAACGCGAGCCCGACGAGCTCGCCCTTGTCGTTGAGCGTCGGCGAGCCCGAGTTGCCGCCGGTGATGTCGAGATCCGATTCGAAGTCGACCGGCACTTCGCCGCCGAGCGTCCGGTCGCCGTAGCTGCCCCACTTCTTCGCCTTGATCGCGGTGAGCAGATTCGCCGGCGAGTTGAACGGCTCCTTGCCGGTGTCCAGCTTGAGGATCTGCGACGCCGTCGTGAACGGCCAGTTCGCTTCGTCGTGGAGCTCGGGGTGGAGCGACTTGATCGTGCCGTACGTGATCCGCAGCGTGGCGTTCGCATCGGGCGACAGCGCGCCGCCGAGCACCGCCTTGACCGCTTCGACGTAGAGCGGAGCGACGAGCGTGACCTCGCCCGCGCGCGCGTCGGTCTTCTTCTCTTCGGTCTTGACGATCGGCCACACGCGCAGTGCGGCTTGAACGAATGGATCCTTCTGCGCTGCCACCAACTTCGAGTTGCCCTTCTGGAGCAGCTGAAGTCGCAGCATCTCGTTCTCGATCGCGACCGAGCTGCCATCTTTGGCGACCGGCGCGTCCTCGGCTTTGTACCAGGCGTCGAGCGTCTTATCGATCAACGCCTCGTCGATCTTCGTGCCCTTCTTGACGCCGAGTAGCGTCGCGAGCCACGGCCGATCCGTTTCCGGCAGCAGCGTCGCGCGCACGAGCGCCATGCGGAAGCTCGCGCGATCGAGCGCGCGATCGTAGTTCTTGAGCATCTGTTTCTGGCCGCCGACCGAGCGCTCGAGATCGCGCTCTTGGAATCCGGGCTTGCGCGCCGCATCCGGCTTCGCACGCTCTTCGTTCCACCGGATCAGCGACATCGACGTCGCGAGCAGGCGCGAGCCGCCAAATGCTTGGCCGCGATCGAAATCGACGCGCGCGGTGCGATCCGCTTCGGCTTCGATCGACTCGAGCTTCTCGATCGCCTGCGCGTACTTCTCGTTGCCCGGCTTGGCGGCCCACTCCTTCGCCTTCTTGTCGAGCGCGTCCTTCTGCGCGATCAAGTCAGGGTTCTTCTTGAGGCCCTCGGCGACGCCGCGGAACTTCTCGAGACCGTTCTGTGCGAACTGCTTCGCAACGCCGGCCTTGATCGCGGTCTCGCCGCCATCTTTGAGGTGATCCTCGTAGAGCTTGTAGCGTTGCTCGAGAAACTCGATCAGGTACGGATAGAACCACTCGACGTCGTGGTGGACGCTCGCAGCGGTCTCGAGCCGATCGGTCTGGCCGGGATAGCCGGTGACCATCACGAAGTCGCCGGCCTTGACGCCAGCCGACGACACCTTGAGGAAGTGCTTCGGCTGGTACGGCACGTTGTCCGGCGAGAACGTCGCGGGCTTGCCGTCTTTGCCGACGTACGCGCGGAAGTACGACCAGTCGCCGGTGTGACGCGGCCAGTGCCAGTTGTCGACTTCGCCGCCGTAGTCACCGACGGCGCGATCCGGAACGTAGACGAGCCGGACATCTTTGATGTCGAGCATCTCGATCAAGTAGTACAGGCCGCCGCGGAAGAACCCCGAGACCTGGCAGCGGATCTCCGGGCGATCTTTCTCGCAGGTCGAGATCAGCTGCTTCGTGCGCTTCTCGATCTCGTCGTGCCGCGCGATGGGATCCTTGATCGCGTCGAGGCCATCGCGGATGTCCTTCGTGACGTCGCGAAACGCTTGCGCGACTTGCACGTGTTGGGTCGGGCCCGCGGTCTTCTCGTCGGCCTTCGTCTTGGCGAGGAAGCCGTGCTCGACCAGGTTGTTGTCGGGCGTCGAGTTGAGCTGGAGCGCGCCTTGCGCACAGTGATGGTTCGTGACGATCAAGCCCTCGGCCGACACGAACGACGCGGTGCAGCCACCGAGCCAGACGACGGCCGCGAGCGGATCGGCGAGCGGATCCGACAACGTCTTCGCGTCGAGCTTCACGCCCATCTTCTGGAAGTTGTCGACGTGCTGCGGCAGCTTCATCTGCGACGGCATCCACATGCCACCTGGATCCTGGTACTGCTCGCGAAACCCGCGCGAAGGATCCGCCGCTGCGGTCAGCCCGCTCGTCGAGTTCGCTTCGTTGGGATTCGTGGTGTGGGACGATCCGAGCTCATCGGCGGTCGTCGTCACCGGCTTCTTGGTTCCTCCGCCGCATGCAGCGACGAGCGCGAGAGCGAGCGTTACCTTGCCGTTCATGCACCCGACATAGCAGAGATTTTCCCTCGGTGGCTAGACCAACTCGCCGCGACAGCCTGCGACAGGGTGGGGCCCGAGGCCGATCGATCGGCTGTCCGGCGCAGCAAGGACGGCCGAGTCCTCAGGCCGAGGGCCCCCGTTTACGGGGGCTCTGCTGTAGTACGACTAGCGTATGAGCCCGACCGCCGCGCTCGCGAAACTGCGCAAGCTCTGCCTCGCGTTCCCCGACGTCGTCGAGCGCCCGAGCCACGGCATGCCGACGTGGTTCGTGCGCGACAAGAAGTCGTTCGCGACTTTCTCGAACGATCACCACGGCGATGGCCGGCTCGCGTTCGTGTGCGCTGCGCCGGACGGGATGCAGGCCGCGCTCGTCGAGCACAATCCCGACGCGTACTACCTGCCGCCGTACGTCGCGCGACTCGGCTGGGTCGGAGTGCGGTTGGATCGCGACCTCGCATCGGCCGAGATCGCGAGCGTGGTGGCGAGCGCTTACGCCACAGTCGCGGCGAAAGTCCCCGCCGCTAGAGCTTCACGTCAACCGTCCCGCCCGTCGTCACGCGCAGCTCTCGGTACGCGCCGCCGGCCCGCGCGATGAGCACGCAATCGCCCGCCGGCAGATCGCTCGCGAGGAACTGACCGGAGCGCGGATCGACGGTGGCGTTACGGTGCAGACCGGTGCCGCGCACCAGATCGACGCGAACGTCCGGGTGTGGCGTGACCGTGCCGCGCAACGTGAGCGTGCCTGCGATCGTCGGTAGCGCCGGCGCGATCACGAGTTGACTGTCGACGATCGCCTGCACGGTCAGCGCTCGCTCGTCGGCCGGCGCGCGGCCAACGACGCCAGCGTCAGTCGAGCTCGACCGTGACCGGCTTCCCTGGTTCGACCCGGACCTCGCGCTCGAGCTGACGGCCATTGGCCATCGCGGACACGTGCAATACGCAATCGCGCGCCGGTAGGTTGTCGAATACGAACCGGCCGGTGTGGCCATCCACGTTCGCGGTGCGCCTGAGCTCCGGCCCGCACTGAAGGGCCGTGCTCGACCAGTAGTCCGGCCCGCCCGGCGGCTTGCCGCCAACCGTTAGCGTGCCGACCAGCGTGAGCGAGCCGGCGACGCGAGGCAACGCCGGCCGCAGTACGTCGTCGCGCGACAGCTGGCTACGAAGCGTGAACGCTCGCTCATCCGCGGTCGATGCCGCAGAGCGGAGGTGAAGCTCGAGAGCCCCCGGCACGACGTTGGTGAGCACGTGGTTCTTGTTTGCAGCCACTTGGCACACCGCGCGGTTCGTCGTGATCGTGCCGTACAGCTCGAGCTCGCCGCACGAGCCATCGCACGTCGGCGCGATCTCGATCGTCGCGACGCGATGGACGACGATCGCGCGGCTCGCGTCGAGCACGCCGAAACCGGCACGGCCGTCTGCGGTGACCGCCCGAGCGATGACACCGGTCTCGGCCCGCGGTAGGCCCGCGACCCTGCCGGCTGCATCGGTCGTATGCGCATCGAGTCGCGTGTACGACGCGATCGGTTCCTTCGTCGTATCGCAAGGCCACACGATGGCGGTGCCCCACTGCACCGTCGCGCCCGCGACCGGGTCGCCGTTATCGTCGACGACGATCACTGTGTCGTTCCCGGCCACCGCGACCGTCGGTGACATCACGGCAGCAACGATCGCGACGACGACACACTCGATAGCTCGCATGCCTAGACGCTAGCGCGGAGGATGTAAGCGCCGCGTAAGACATCCCCCCGCGTCGATGATCCGCACGCGGCGGCGAGTCGCTAGTCGTCGCCGATCGTCGCCGCGAAGCTCGCGAAGAAGTTCTTTACCTCGGCGGCGGGCACTTTCTGTCTCGCCTCTTCGCCGAGATCGCGAACGTCGAGCAGCTCGTCGGGGACTTCGAGCAAGAACCGCGACGGCGTGCGCGGCATCGTGCGGCCGCGATTGACTCGAGTACACGCGCGGGTCAAGTACAGCTTGCGCTGCGCGCGCGTGATCCCGACATAACACAGCCGGCGCTCTTCGCTGATGTCGGTCGCGTGATCCGCGTCCACGACGTCGGTGACTTGCGGCTGCAGCGTCCGCGCGTGAGGCAGCAGCTCTTCTTCGAGCCCGATCATGAAGCACACCGGGAACTCGAGGCCCTTCGCGCCGTGCAGCGTACACAGCACGACCTTGTCGCCGTCGTCGTGCTTCTCGTCCTTGCTGTCGAGCGAAAGATGGCGCAGGTACTCGGCGAGATCGGTGCGTCCTTTGTCGGCGAACTTCTTGAGCGAGCCGAGTAAGCCCTCGACGTTGTCGATCCGGCGCTGTGCCGCCGCCATGCTGCCCGAAGCCGCGCGCAGGTCTTCGTAGAGCCCGACGTCCTTGACGAGCGAGCGGGTCACCGCGACGACATCGATGCCGGCCTCGAATCCAGCGCGCACGCGGTCGACCGCCAAAATGAAGCTATCGATCCCGGCGCGGGCGGCGCCATGGACCTCGGTCTTGTGCAGCGCATCCCACAGCGTCGCGTGAGTGGCTTGCGCGGTGGTCGCGAGCTTTTCGACCGTGGTCGTGCCGATGCCCCGCGCCGGATAATTCAACACGCGGCGCAGCGCGAGCTCGTCCTTCGGGTTGATCGCGACGCGCAGGTACGCGATCAGGTCTTTGACTTCTTTGCGCTCGAAGAATTGCTGGCCGCCGTACATCACGTACGGCACTTCGAGCTGGCGGAGCTCGTCCTCGAGCACCTTCGCCTGGATGTTCGAGCGATACAGGATCGCGATGTCCGACCAACGCCGGCCATCTTGCTTGAGCTGGCGAATCTCTCGCGCGACCCACTTCGCTTCGTCATCGGCGGTGGGCGCGACCGCGTGGGTGATCGATTCGCCGTCTGGCAGCTGTGACCACAGCGTCTTGCCGTGGCGGTCCTTGTTGTTCGCGATCACCGCGTTCGCCGCGGCGAGGATCGACTTGGTCGAGCGATAGTTTTGCTCGAGCTTGACGATCTTGGCTCCCGGAAACAGATCGCCGAACTTCAGGATGTTCGTCGGGTCTGCGCCGCGCCAGCTATAGATCGATTGATCGTCGTCGCCGACGACGCACAGGTTGCCGTGATCGCGCACGAGGTGCTGGACCATCCGCAACTGCGCGCGGTTGGTGTCTTGAAACTCGTCGACCATCACGTACTCGAACCGCTCGGCCCACCGGTTGCCGGTGTCGGTATCGCGCTCCCACAGCCGAACCGGCTCGACGATCAGATCGTCGAAGTCAAATGCCGCGCACGCGCGAAGTCCCTCCTGATACTTCGGATAGATCTGCTGCGTCATCGCGTCGTAGTCGTCGAGCGGATTGCCTTCGAATTCGTCGGGCGCGATGAACGCGTTCTTTGCGAGCGAGATCCGCGTCAAGATCGCTTTGGCGTCGTAGCGCCGGTCGCCATCGCGAACGACCCGCATCGCTTCGCGCACCGCGCCGAGCTGATCGGAGCCGTCGTAGATCACGAAGCCGCGCGGCATGCCGAGCGCCTTGCGTTCGATCCGCAGCACTTGCAGGCCGAGCGCGTGAAACGTGCCGATCGTGAGCTCGCGAGCGACCGCCTTGTTGCCGAGCAGCGCCGAGATTCGCTCGCGCATCTCTTCGGCCGCTTTGTTCGTGAACGTGACCGCGCAGATCTTCTCCGGCGGCACGCCCTGCGCGAGCAGGTGCGCGATCCGGAACGTGATCACGCGGGTCTTGCCCGAGCCTGCGCCGGCGAGCACGAGCACCGGGCCTCGACCGTGGCTCGCCGCGTCGCGCTGCGGCGGGTTGAGCTTGCCCAGATCGACCACGGACCGAGCACGCTACGGATCTGCGACCGCGCCGTCAACGCGAATGCGCGTCCACGAGCTACCATGCGGAGGCGTGCGCTCCCGTTACGAACAGTTGGTCGACGATCTGCGCACCGAGTTCCCGCGGTTCCGCATCGTTCGCAAAGATCAGTCGGCGTTCCATCGCGCGATCCACTACGCCCTGATCGCGGTGACGTTCGGCCGGATGCGGACCTACCTCGACTCGTTTCAGACCACGATCGGCGCGACGGTCTACGTCACGTCGGATTGGGACGACTGGGAGCCCGACCGGCGCTATGTGACGCTGCGCCACGAGGCGATTCACCTGCGACAATTTCGCCGCTTTACGCTGCCAGGCATGGCGGTGCTCTACGTGCTGCTCCCGCTGCCGATCGGCCTGGCCTGGTTTCGCACGCACTTCGAGAAGGAGGCATACGCCGAGAGCATTCGAGCAGCGGCCGAGGTTTGGGGTAGCGACTACCCGAAGCGACCCGACTTTCGCAACCACGTGGTCTCGCAATTTGTCGGGGCGAACTACGGGTGGATGTGGCCGTTTCGCACAGCTATCGAACGTTGGTACGATGAGATCTTGGCCACGCTCGGTCAGCAGTCATAAAGTCGGGGCAGCTTGGATCCGATCGTAGGAATCGATCTCGGGACGTCGAACACCGTCGTCGCGTATGCGGAACCCGCAGGCGCAAAGGTGCTCGCCGACGAATCGAGCTTCAAGATTCATCCGTCGGTCGTGTCGTTCCATCCGAACGGCGGCGTCGTGGTCGGCGCGGCAGCCAAGCAGCGCAAGGTCATCGATCCGAAGAACACGATCTTCTCGGTCAAGCGGCTGATCGGCCGCAGCTACGACTCGCGCGAAGTCCAAACCGCGAAGCCGCGGATGCCGTACCAGATCAAGGAGGGGCCGAACCACCTCCCGATCATCGTCACGCGTGGCGGCGAGTTCGCGGTGCCGGAGATCTCCGCGATCGTGCTCGACCACATGAAGAACGTGGCGTCCGGCGCGCTCGGTACGCCGGTGTCTCGCGCGGTCGTCACCGTGCCGGCGACGTTCAACGATGCGCAGCGCTCCGCGACCGCCACCGCCGGGGCGATCGCCGGGCTCACCGTGTTGCGCGTGCTCAACGAGCCGACCGCCGCGGCGCTCGCGTACGGCAACGCGAAGGATCTGCGCCAGACGATCGCGGTCTACGACTTCGGCGGCGGCACGTTCGACATCACGATCCTCAAGCTCGACGACCAAGTCTACGAGGTGCTCGGCACTGCCGGCGACACGTTCCTCGGCGGCGATGACCTCGACGAGCGACTCGTCGATCGCATGGTCGAGAAGTTCCTCGCCGAAAATCGCATCGACTTGCGCGACAACGAAGTCTCGATGATGCGGCTGCGCGCGGTCGCCGAGCAGACGAAGATCGAGCTGTCGCGCCGGTCTCGCGCGGTCGTGCGGATCGACGAGATCGCGTATGGCGCGAAGGGCAAACCGCTCAACCTCCAGGTCGAGGTCACGCGCGACGAGTTCGTGGCGCAGGTCGCCGACATCATCGATCGCACGTTCCCGGTCGTCCGCGAGGCGCTGACGCTCGCCGGACTGGATACGCGGCGGATCGACGACGTATTGCTCGTCGGCGGCACGACGAAGATCCCGTACGTCCGCGATCAGGTCACGAAGTTCTTCGGCAAGGCGCCGCGCACCGACGTCAATCCCGAAGAGGCGGTCGCCTCGGGTGCCGCGCTGCAGGCGCTCGCGCTCGATCGCGTGCTCAAGCGGCCATCGTCGAAGTCGAACGTACCGGTGCCGATCGGCGAGTTCGTCGATGACGCGCCGACGCGCGAGGGCAATGATCTCGACGCCGCGCTCAACTTCGTCACGACCGAGACCGAGCCAACCGAGACCACGAAGACCACGCCGAAGCGCGAGATGCCGATGCCGCAGGTCGAGGATGAGCTGTCCGAGCTCACCTTCGAAACACCCAAGCGGCCGACCAACTCGTACGGCATGGCGCGCACGGTGACCGGCGAACGAGCGCCCGCGCGCGGAGCCCAAGTCGATCGCCTCGAAGTCGATCGAGCCAGTCAAGAGCGCGAGCGCACCCCGCCGCCACAAGCGACACCGCTGGGTCGGATCACGAAGCCGGCGCAGCCGCCGCCCATGACGACGATGATCGGCGTGCCGAGCGCGCCATCGCCGCAAACCGCGCCCCCGGCGCCTCGAACCGATCGCTCGGTGCCGATCTCTCGGCCGCCTGCTTCGCCACCGGCGATCGCCTTGCCGCCGCTCGCCGCACCGCCGATGCCGCCACCGCCCGTGCCATCGGCATCGCCGCAGGCGCGCACGATCATGCTCGATCCGGCGCAGTCACCGCCGATGGCGCGAACGATGCTCGATCCGGCCGCGAGCAGCACCGCGCCCGGCATGGGGCCAGCCGATACCCTCGAGACCGCCGCAGCGTCGACCGCAAAGGGCTTCACACCGCCGGCGGCCTACCCGCAGACGTATCCGGTGATGCCGACCCGCCCCGCGCCGGTCGTGCTCGACGTGACGCCGCGCGGGCTGGGCATCGGCACGGTCGCCGGCTACTGCGAGGAGCTGATCCGGCGCAACGCGCGCGTGCCGACCGAGACGCGCAAGCTGTTCACGACCTCGCGCGATCGCCAAGATGTCGTTCACATCATCGTGTGCCAAGGCGAGTCGCGCCGGCTCGATGACAACATCGTGATCGGCGACCTCAGGCTCGATAACTTGCCGCCGCGCGAGCGGGGCGAGACTTCGATCGAGGTGACGTTCATGCTCGACGCCTCCGGCATCTTGCAAGTACGTGCTCGCGACGCCCAGACCGGTCGCGAGCAACGCGCGACCCTGGATCTCGTGGGCTCGGTACCGGACGCCGATGTCGCGTCGTCGCGCAACCGCGTGCAAGCGCTCCGTCGCTAGCCCGGCACGCCTCGGCTAGCTCGGCATGAAACCGGCCGCCGGTTGACAAGGTGAACACCGTCCCCAGCTAAGTCCGCTGCCTGCCTCAGCTCGGCGGTCCCGCCGGTTGACACAGTGAACACCGTCCCCCGTTAGTCGCCACCCTCGTCGGGATCGCTCGACGACGTCGCGCCCGTTTTCGGGGCGGTCTTGGCCCGCGGTTTCGCCGGCGATGTTGCGGTGTCGCCCGCAGGCGCAGCTTCTTCATCTCTGACCGAGCGGCGCGACGCTGATTTCTTGTCGGGCTTGGCCGCGTCGTCACCGGCGGCGGCCTCGGAGCCGCACCACGGCAACTTGATCGCGCGCTTCTCCGCGAGTGACTTCGGGTCGAGCACACCGAGCTCGCCGAGCCGATCGCCGTGCAGCAACACGAGCAGGCTCTTGGTCCCCGCGACGACGGTCGCTCCGATGAAGTGACTAAAGTTCTTGGTGATCTGGTCTTTGCACTTGTCGTTGACCTTGTCGCCGTCGTGCCAGAACGCGTCGAGCTCGTCGGCCTTGCAGGCGAGCTTCGGGATCTTGCGGACCATCTGCGCGCGCTTGCCCGTCGCGACCTCGAACGTAGTCAGCGTCGAAAACCCGTGCTCGGAGATCCCGACCCGGCTCTTGTCGAGCAGCGAGAACGAGCCTTTGTACGTGGTGAGCGGTCGATCGTCTTTGCCGATCGCGGTCAGCGGGCCGACCTGCGTGCCGTCGGCCTTGAACTCCCACACCGCCGAGTACGGGCCTTGGTCGGCGCCTTCGACGAACAGCTCGTCGCCCGAGAAATAGACTGCGACGGGATCGTTCGACAGGCCCTTGTCGCCGCGAATCGAGAAGCTCGATTGATGCTCCTTACTCGAGGCGTCGAACAAGTGGACCTCGTCCCCAGCGAGCACCGCGACCTTCGTGCCGTCGAGGCTCCACGAGATGTGCGCGATCTTGTCCTTCGCGCCTTTGCCGTCTTTCGGCAAGCAGAAGCCGCGTGCACAGCCATCGTCGATCGAAACGTCGAGGCTATAGCCGGGCAGCGGCGCGGGCGTGCGGTAGGTGACCGTGGACTTGGTCGGGTCGACCGTCCAACAGCCGACGACACCGAGCAGCCGGGTCGGGTTCGTGTCGATCGCGCACACGACCGCCTCGCCGTTGACCGAGGCGAGCTCGAGCTTCGGCGCGCCGTCGTCCTTGAGCGCGGTCGGCAAGCACGTCGAGCCCTCGGGTGCGATCTCGAGGGCGGCGGCATGGCGCTTCGCCTCGCGATCCTCCTCGGTTTCCGGCGGCGGGGCCGGCTTCGCGACCGGCTTCTCGACCGGTTCGACGACGGTCTTCTTGCCGCCGCCACAGGCGACGAGAGCGAGGAGCAACCACACACCGCGATGACGCGCGACGAGACGTCCCATGCGATCGTTGTACGATCCCGTACGAGCTGATACAAGATGCCGTGGCGCGACGGACGAGGATCGAGCGCAACACGACCGAGACTCAGATCGCGATCGGGCTCGATCTGGACGGCTCCGGCCAGCGATCGATCGCGACCCCGCTCCCGTTCCTCAGCCACATGCTGGAGGCGTTCGCCCGCCACGGGGTGTTCGACGTCGAGGTCGCGGCGACCGGCGACACCGAGATCGACGGCCATCACACCGTCGAGGACATCGGGCTCGTACTCGGCAACGCGTTCGAGCAGGCGCTCGGCGATCGCGCCGGCATCGTCCGCTACGGCTGGGCGACGTTGCCGATGGACGAAGTGCTCGTCACCGTCGCGCTCGATTTCTGCGGCCGGCCCGCCTTCGTGTGGAAGGTCGCCGGGCTCGAAGGCAAATGGATCGGCGATTTCGACTGCGAGCTCGTCAAGGAGTTCTTTGCCGCGTTCGCGACGCGAGCGCAGTGCAACTTGCACGTCGTCGTCCACTACGGCGGCAACGCGCATCACATGATCGAGTGCATGTTCAAAGCGTTCGCGCGGGCGGCCGATGCAGCGACGCGGATTGACCCTCGGCTCGGCGGCGCGGTGCCTTCGACCAAGGGCACGCTGACGACGTGATCGCGATCGTGGACGCGTGCTCGGGCAACTTGCGCTCGGTCGCGCGCGCGATCGCGCGGGTCGGTGGCACACCGGTCGTCACTCGCGATCCTGAGGTTGTCCGAACGGCGGACAAAGTGATCGTGCCCGGCCAAGGCTCGTTCGACGTATTCATGCGCGGCTTGGCCGAGCGCGGTCTCGGCGATGCGTTGCGCGAAGCGATCGCGAGCGGCCGGCCGTACCTCGGCATCTGCCTCGGGCTACAAGTTTTGTTCGATCACAGCGACGAAGGCGACTGTGCCGGCTTGGGCTTTTTCGCCGGCCGTGTGACGAAGCTGGCGCCGACCGACCATCGCCTCAAGGTCCCGCACATGGGTTGGAACCAAGTTCGCCAGCGCCGCCCGGTACCAGGGATCAGCGACGGCGCGTACGTCTACTTCGTCCACTCGTATCGCGCGGTGCCGGTCGATCCGGCGCTCGTCGCGCTCGAAGCCGACCATGGCGAACCGTTTTGCGCCGCGATCGCGAAGGACAACGTGCTCGCGGTGCAGTTCCATCCCGAGAAGAGCCAAGCCGTCGGCCTGCGGTTGCTCGAGAGCTTCGTCGCATGAAGCTGTATCCCGCGATCGACGTGCTCGGCGGCCGCGCGGTCCGGCTCGAAGAGGGCAAGCGCGAGCGTGCGACCGTATTTCACGACGATCCAGTCGCGCTCGTCGCCGAGCTCGCCGCGGGTGGCGCGGACCGCTTGCACGTCGTCGATCTCGACGGCGCTTTCGGCGAGCCACGTCAACACGCGTTGATCGCGCGCATCGTCGATGCGGCCGCGCTCGCGGTCGAGGTCGGCGGCGGCATTCGCGATCGCGCTGCGCTCGATGCCGTGCTGATCGCGGGCGCGAAGTTCGCGGTGCTCGGCACCGCCGCGGTGCGCTCGCCGGAGCTCGTCGAGCAAGCCTGCCGCGCATACCCCGGCTGCGTCATCGTCGCGGTCGACGCAAAAGACGGCATCGTCGCGGTCGATGGCTGGACCGCCAGCGGTGGCGTAACCGCGATCGAGCTCGGCCGGCGCGCAGATGCGTGGGGTGCAGCGGGGTTGCTCTACACCGATGTCGCGCGCGATGGCCTGACCCGCGGCCCGAACGTCGCCGCGACCGCCGAGCTCTCGCGCGCGGTCGGCTGCGAAGTGATCGCGTCGGGTGGCGTCGGCTCGCTCGCCGATCTCGCGGCGCTGCGCGATGCGGGGATCGCCGCCGCGGTCGTCGGCCGCGCGCTTTACGATCGAACGTTCACCGTCGCCGAAGCCGTGCGCGTCGCTCACGGAGGAGCGGCGTGACGCTCGCCCGTCGCATCATCCCGTGTCTCGACGTCAAGGACGGTCGCGTCGTCAAAGGCATCAGCTTCGTCCAGCTCCGCGACGCCGGCGATCCGGTCGAGCAGGCCGCCGCTTACGATGCCCAGGGCGCCGACGAGCTGTGTTACCTCGACATCAGCGCGTCGCCCGAGGGCCGCGCCACGCTCGTCGACATCGTGGCGCGCACCGCCGATCAGATCTTCGCGCCGCTCACCGTCGGTGGAGGCGTGCGCTCGATCGCGGATGCCGAGCGGCTGCTCGAAGCCGGCGCCGACAAGATCGCGGTCAACACCGCTGCGCTGCGCCGGCCCGAGCTCGTCGCGGCGATCGCGGCGCGGTTCGGCACGCAAGCGATCGTCGTCGCGGTCGACGCCAAGCGCGAAGGCGCCGCATGGGGCGTGTTCAGCCACGGCGGTCGAACGCCCGAAGGCCTCGATGCGCTCGACTGGTGTCGCCGGGTCGCCGACCTCGGCGCCGGTGAGCTGCTCGTCACCAGCATGGATCGCGATGGCACCGGCACCGGCTACGATCTCGAGCTCGTGGCGGCGGTCGCGAACGCCGTTTCGATCCCGGTCATCGCCTCGGGCGGAGTCGGCGACCTCGCTCACCTCGCGGCGGGCCTCGAAGCTGGCGCCGACGCCGTGCTCGCCGCCTCGATCTTCCACTTCGGCAAGCACACGATCGGCGAGGCCAAGCGCTATCTAGCGGCGGCCGGAATCGCGGTTCGCGACTGAAGTTGACAGCCGGATCTCGACCCGCGAAGGTAGGGCGTGCCGGCGGAGCCCGTGTTCGACGATCGCGGCTTGGTGCCGTGCGTCGTGCAAGATGCCGATCTCGGCACGGTGTTGATGCTCGCGTGGATGAACGCCGAGGCGCTCGAGTTGACGCGGTCGACCGGCGTCGTGCACTTCTGGTCGCGGTCGCGTCAGGCGCTATGGAAAAAGGGCGAGACGTCCGGCAACACGCTCGCGCTCGTCGAGCTCAGGCTCGATTGCGATGCCGACGCGATCCTCGCGCGCGTTCGCCCGGCGGGCCCGACTTGTCACACCGGCGCGATCAGCTGCTTCGGCGCGGCGCCGTACAACCTCGACGATCCCCCGACCGCGACGATCATCGATCGACTCGCGCGAACGCTCGCGGCGCGGCGCGACTCGGCGACCGGCGAGAAGAGCTACACGAAGTCGCTGCTCGACGCCGGCATGCCGAAGATCCTCGCGAAGATCGCCGAGGAGCACGGCGAGCTCGCAGCCGAGCTGCCGACCGGCCCCGACGCCGACGTAATTCACGAAGCGGCCGACTTGTTGTTCCACGTCATGGTCGGGCTGACCGCGCGCAAGATTCCGATCGAGAGCGTGCTCGGCGAGCTCGCGCGCAGGTTCGGCACGAGCGGTCACGTCGAGAAGGCATCGCGCTCGTGATCGATCTCGATCCGTCGGCGTTGCTCGCACCCGGCGGCGGGCTGGAGCGCGCGATCCCTTACTACGAAGATCGCGCCGAGCAACGCGTGATGTCGACGGCGGTGACGCGCGCGCTCAACGATGCGCGGCCGCTCGTGGTCGAAGCGGGAACCGGCACGGGCAAGACGCTCGCGTATCTCATCCCCGCGTTGCAATCGGGCAAGCGCGTCGTCGTGTCGACCGGCACGCGAGCGCTGCAAGATCAGATCGCGCGCTACGACATCCCGTTGCTGCGCACGATCGTGTCGCGCCCGTTCACCGCGGTCGTGCTCAAGGGCGTGGCGAACTACGTGTGCAAGCGCCGGCTTGCCGAGGCGACGTCGCGGCTGACGCTGCCGTCGTTTGCGGGTGAGTCACGCGGCGGCAAAGAGACGCTCGCGCTCGCCGATTGGGCCGAGCACACCGAAACCGGCGATCGCTCCGAGGTCGAGTGGCTCGCCGAATCCGCGCCGCTGTGGGCCGAGGTCACGACTACACCCGATGCGCGGATCGGCCCGCGCTGTCCGTACTTCGAGCGCTGCTTCGTCACCCAAGCGCGCCGGCTCGCCGAGCAAGCGCAGCTGATCCTGGTCAACCACCACTTGTACTTCGCCGATCGCGCGTTGCGCTCCTCGCATCCGGGCGCGCGCGTATTGCCGGACCACGACGCGGTGATCTTCGACGAGGCGCATCAGCTCGAAGACGTCGCGACCGAGCACTTCGGCGCGCGGATCTCGACCCAACAACTCGGCTTGCTCGTTCGCGATGCGCACGTCGCGCTCGCTCGCATGCCGCTGTGGACCGGCCGAGCCTCCGACGACACGATCCACGCAGTCGAGCGCGCCGGCATCCAGTTGTTCGCCGCGGTGCGCGGTCCGCTCGCGGCCGCCGGCGAATCGCGCGTGCCATTGCCGGAAGGGTTGTTCGACGAGCCCGAGCGCCAGACCGCGTGGTTCAAGCTCGATACCGCGCTCGAAGATCTCGCGCGCACCGCCGAGGCCGAAGCCGAGCCGCCGCCGGATGAAGAAACCGATGCCGACTCGTCCGCGCGCGGCAGCCTCGCCGGGCTCGCGCGCCGCTCGCGCCAATTGCGCGATGCGCTCGCTACGATCGCGGAGCAACGCGATCAGCGCCACGTCTACTGGGGCGAGTCGCGGCCGAGCTCGATCGCGCTCACCGCATCGCCGATCGACGTCGCGGATCTCGTACGCCGGCACATCGTCACCGCGGGCCCGACCCCGGTGTTCACGTCCGCGACACTCGCTGCAGCCGGCGACTTCAGCTACATGCGCTCGCGCCTCGGCCTCGCGAACCCCGACGAGGTCGACGAGCTGCTCGTGCCGTCGCCGTTCGACTATTCGCGGCAGGCGATGCTTTACGTGCCGCGCGATCTGCCGACGCCGACACCCGAAGGCTGGACCGCCGCTGCTGCCGAGCGCACCGAGGAGCTGCTCGCATTGACCGGCGGCCGCGCGTTCTTGCTGTTCACGTCGCATCGCACGCTGCGCGACGCCGCCGCGCGGCTCGCGAAAGTGCCGTATCCAAAGCTCGTGCAAGGCGACGCGCCACGCGCCACGCTCGTCGAACGATTTCGCTCGACGCCGGGAGCGATCTTGCTCGGTACCAGCTCGTTCTGGGAAGGTGTCGACGTCCCCGGCGATGCGCTCAGCCTCGTCGTGATCGACAAGCTGCCGTTCCAAGCGCACACCGATCCGCTCGTCGCTGCGCGGATGAACGCCGCGGCTCAAGCCGGCCGCGATCCGTTCGAGACAATCCAACTCCCCGCCGCTGCGCTCGCGTTGAAGCAGGGCTTCGGCCGGTTGATCCGGCGCCGCGATGACCGCGGCATCGTGGCGATCCTCGACAGCCGGGTCGTGACCAAGACCTACGGCCGCGTGTTTCTCGACACGCTTCCCGCCGGCTTGCCGCGCACGTCGGCGTTCGAGCAGGTGCGGCGGTGGTGGACTAGCGCTTCACGGCCCGACACGCTTGCGCTTTGAACCGCGCGACGAGCGCACCGTCGATGTCGGGATTCGCGGCGAGCTCAGCCCAGAGCAAGCTCAGAACTTGTGGCCGCAGCTCGGCATCGTCGAACGCCGCCAGATCCCCGATCGCCTGCGCGAGCTGCCCGCGATGCATCGTCACGAAGATCTTGTCGCGCCGCGACGCCGCCGTGCCGGCCTTCGCGAACAGCGCATCCGCTTCGTCGTGACGATTCCCGATCTCGGCCTGGACCGCGAGCATCGACAACGCCTCGCCATCCAGTTTCGGAAGCACCGCAACGATCTTCGCGCGCAAGGCGGCCGCGGCGTCGTGATCTCCGTGCGCATCGAGTGCGCCATCGAGCGCGAACCGATCTTCGAGCCCGCTCATGTCGGCTGGACTTGTCGGTGGTGCGGTCGGCAGCGTATCGACGAGCTCGCCGGTCTCGCGCAACAACGCGCCGATCTCGCTCGCATGCGTTTCCACCGCGGCGTTGATCACGAGCTCGAGGATGTACGCGCGCCATTCCGGCTTGGGTTCCGCCGCTGCGATCGCGCGTGCCTCCGCGACCCGACCGAGCCACACGAGCGCCTCGGCGCGCTGGCCGTGCACGGGCGGACTGTCGAATGAGCCGCGCTTCCCCGCGGCTGCGCCAGCGTCGCCCCCACCATCAACGCTCGACGTTAGCTTCATCGCCTCCGCGTACGCGTGCTCGGCGGCCGGCCGATTGCCCGCTCTCGCCGCACCCTCGGCGACGAGCAACAGTCCCATCACATCGCCGGTGACGAGGCTCTCGGCGCGCGCCGGGTCGCCGGTCCATGCGACGACCATGGCCTCGGCCGGCATCGTCTCGCGGCCGTCGCGCGGCAGCGGCTCGGTCTTCGCGAGCGCGAGTGCGTGCTCGTTGATCGTGTGCGCATCGGCAGCGTCGCCGAGCCTCGCCAGCCAGAACGCGACCGCGGCCAGATCATCGGATTCGTGCAGCGTGGCGCCCATGCGCTTGAGCACGGTGATCGCGGCGGACGGTGGCGCGTTCTCGAACAGCGTTTCGCCGAGCGCTGATGCGACGTGGTAGTGGCTGGATTCGTACACGCCGCCGAGGGCAGTCACGGCGCAATCGAGCGCTGCGTCGAGCTCGTGCGGATCGACCGGCACCGCCGGCGTGTGCTTGCACGCACCGAGCGCGACCAGCGCTGCTACGGCGCGCCGGATCACCACGTCGCCGTGATCTCCTCGATCGCTTGATCGCGCAGCGCGAGGTCGAGCGAGCCCGCGGTCTGACGCGTGCCGGGAATCGCGACGTCGCCGAGCAACGCGATCAGTGGGCGCAGTGCGAACCGCCGTTCTGCGAGGCGCGGATGCGGCACGTCGAGCTCGGACGTACGGATCAAGCGCTCGCCCCACACGAGGACATCGAGATCGATCGAGCGAGGCCCCCAGCGCGTTTCGTTCGAGCGCTCCCGCCCGAGCAACCGCTCGATCTCGAGCAGCGTCGCGATCAGCTCGCCCGCCGTCGCGTCGCGCACTCGGACCAAGACAGCCGAATTCAAGAACGCGGGCTGGACCGGCCCGATCGCAGCGGTGCGATACAGCGGCGCGGATCTCACAGCTCCGAGCTGCGCCAACGCTTCACGCGCGCGGCCGAACCTCGCGACGATCGCGGCATCGTCGCCGATGTTGCCGCCGATCCCGATGACGAGCGCGTCGGCCGCGATCATTCGCGCGCGACGACCGGGTTGCGCAACACCCCGACGCCCTCGATCTCGATCTCGACCACGTCGCCCGGCACCAGGTTGCCGACGCCGGCTGGCGTGCCAGTCGTGATCACGTCGCCGGGCTCGAGCGTCATGTGCTCGCTGCAGAACGCGATCAACGTCGCGACGTCGAAGATCAGATCCGACGTCGACGAGTCTTGCCGGACGATCCCGTTAACCCGCGTCTTGATCGCGAGCGCACGCGGATCCAAACCGGCGACGAGCTTCGGCCCGAGCGGGCAGAACGTGTCGAAGCCCTTCGCGCGCGCCCATTGGCCGTCTTTCTTCTGTAGATCGCGCACGCTGACGTCGTTGCAGCACGTAAAGCCGAGCACGAAGTCGAGCGAACGCTCGCGCGTTACGCGCCGCGCGCGTTGCCCGATCACGACCGCGAGCTCGCCTTCGAAGTCGACGCGGTCATACCCGGCCGGCCGCTCGATCGCGGCCCCAGACGGCAACAGCGCCGAGCGCGGCTTCAAAAACATCAGCGGCTCGTCGGGGATCCCTTTGCCCATCTCAGCGGCGTGCGCGCGATAGTTCTGGCCGATGCCGATGATCTTGCTCGGAACCAGGTCGAGCGCTTCGGTCCGACCGGCCCGGACTACGTCGATAAGCATGAGGGGAAAGGTAGGACACCGTAGCCCCCGTGTCATTGATCCCTTGCGTTGTGCCCCGTACAATTTACGTCGATGGGCCGGGCTCCCAATCCTGGTGGGCCGCAACGCGTGTCTGCGCACGTAGTCGCGAAGCCCAAGGCATTTTCGGAGAGTGACGAAGAAGAGCGCACGACCCTCGAATCGTCGTGGGAAGAAGAGCCGAGCACCACCGTCGAAGAGGGCGATGCCGCGGACAGAATTCGCGAGCTCAGTGGTGGACCACCGAAGCGACCGAACGGGTTCGGACCGAGCTTCACGTCGACCACCGGTAGCCGACTGGAGGAGCCCACCGTCGACGATCAGCACATGCCGCAGGGTTTGTTGCTGGCGCTGCCGGTCTCGCGCCTCGTTGTCACCGGCGGCAACGACACCGGGCAAGAGCTCGAGGTCAAACCGGGCAAGAGCTACACGATCGGTCGCGCGATCGGTAACGACATCGTGCTCACCGATATCGCGGTGTCGCGCCAGCACTTCGACCTGCGCAACGCCGACGGTTCGTGGGTGCTCGTCGATCGCGGCTCGGGCAACGGTACGGTCGTCAACGGCAACATCGAAGACAACCCGTTCATGCTCGCGAACGGCGACGTTATCGAGATCGGCAACACCCAGTTCCGCTTTGATCTGCCGAATGGCGCGCCTCGTTCGCACGAGACGATGGACGTCAGCTCCGTCGAGGAGGTCTCGGAGTCCGACATCGATGCCGAGGAGATGTCGACCGTGGTCGGCAAGCCGTTGCGCACCGATCAGGTCGAGAAGACGGAGATCGACGCGGAGCCGTACACCGGCTCGCCTGCGTCGCTCCCGGCGCCGTTGTCGCGGCCGCCCGATCGCGCGCGCGGACCGAGCAGCAGCGGCCCACTCGCGCCGTTGTCTGGAATGCCGAGCTCGAGCTCGTCGATGCCGACGACGCCGATCGTCTTGCAGGCTCCGATGGCGGCGCCCGGTCGTGGCCCCGCGATCGGTCCGCAAGCGCCGACCCTGCTCGCCGAGCCGGGGCTCGCACGGCCCGGGATGGTCGCGACGACGCTACCTGGCCAGGGCATGATGTCGCCGTCCGCCCCGCCACAGGTTTCGCCGGGTGCGCTGTACGGCTATCCGAGCGGCGCCGATATCCCCCGGCAGAACGTCGCGCACAACGCGCAGATGCTCGTGATCTCGCCGCAGGGCCGACGCAGCGACGCGTCGACTCAACACGTCGCGCCGATCGCGTACGGGATGCGGCCATCCGGCCAGCGGGCCGCGTTTGTCCCGACGAAGCTGTCGCAGCGCACGAAGCTGATCGTCGCCGGCGTCGGGCTCACGCTGCTCGCGATGGTGATCACCGTCGCGGTGATTCGCTCGGGTGGTAACGCGAGCGGCGTCGCAGCCGGCTCGAGCGAACCGCCGCCGACGCCGACGCCTGCGAGCGCTCCCCCGGTCGTCGCGCCGAAGCCGCCCGCGGTCGCTCCCCCCAAGCTGCCGTCGGTCGCGTCGATCACGCCGCCTGCCGTCGATCCGCCGAAACCTGTCGCCGTCGATCCGCCGAAACCTGTCGCCGTCGATCCGCCGAAACCTGCCGTCGTCGATCCGCCGAAGCCTGCCGTCGTCGATCCGCCGAAGCCCGCCGTCGTCGATCCGCCGAAGCCGGTTGACGCCAAGCGCATCGCGCGCCAGACCCAACCGACGCCGAAGCGGCAAGCCGATCCACCGAAGACCGACTCGCCGAAGCCCGAGCCGAAACGCGTCGCCGCGGCGGTCGATATCTCGTCGTACAAATCCAAAGCCGACGACCTCTATCACTCGAAGCGGTTCAACGACGCCGCGCAAGCTGCGCGCGCCGGCATCAAGGTCGCGTCCGACGACGACGCGCATGCGCTGAAGTCGATCGCTGCGCTCTACGAGCAACTCGGTCGTTGGTACAGCACCGGCATGGGGGCGAGCACGAAGCCGACCGACGCGTTCGCGGCGCTGCGCAAAGCCGAGAACCTCGATCGCTCGGCCGGCGGTGCGTTCACCGATGACATCCACGCGAAGCTATCGACCGTCGCGCCGAAGGCTGCGGTCGCATTCTACGTCGCGAAGGACTACGAGAACGCCTACACCGCGGTGCGCGCGTCGGAGAGCCTCGGCGCCGCGAATGGCACCGTGAAGACGGTGCGCGACAAGCTCGAGACCTCGGCCGGCACGCTCTACAACGAGGCGTCGAAAGACATCGACTCGTCACCGGATCAGGCGAAGGACAAGCTGCGCCGGATCCAGAAGATGGTCGACGCGAAGAGCCAGTGGTACGTGAAGTCGCAGAAGCTGCTCGGTAGCTGAGCTCTGTTGATTGATCACATCTGCCCGCGTGCTCGCCATCCGAGCTCAAGGAGA